>JAPOLW010000064.1 GCA_029976905.1 bacterium
GCACTCGTCGATCTGGTTCCCCGCGCCGTCGCCTCTCCGGCCAAAGCGACCGCCGGCTGGAGCGCCACATGGGGGGCTCGTCTCGGGCATCTCGAGCATCTCGCGGCCGGCCCGGACGGACCTGCATGGAGTCATGACGGCTTGACGCCCCTGGTGCGTGCCGACCCCGAGGACGAAGATACCACCGAGCGACACATGGCGCGCCGGGTCTACGACTTCGGGGACGTCCGCGTAGGGGACATCATGGTTCCGCTGGTCGACGTCATCGCGGTTCGCGACGACTCCCCCCTGCGCGAAGTGATCCGGATCGCGACCCGCGAGGGCTACTCCCGACTGCCGGTCTTCCACGAGCGGCTCCCCAACGTGATCGGCCTCCTGCACGTCTTCGATCTCCTGGTCCCCGGCGACGCCAAGACCTCGATCGACCTCATGCACGAACCAACCTTCGTTCCCGAGATGACGCTGGCCAGCGATGTCCTGCGGCGGCTTCAATCCGAGGGAGTCAACCTGGCCGTCGTCGTCGACGAATACGGCGGTGCGGTTGGCATCGTCGCGATCGAGGACATTCTGGAAGAGGTGGTCGGAGAGATCGAAGACGAGTACGACCAGGAGGAGGATCCGGTCCGCGAGGCCGGCCCCGGAGCGTGGATCGTGGACGGACGAGCCGAGATCGAAAGACTGAACGAACGTTTCCCGTGGCGACTGCCCGAGGGGGACTACGAGACCCTCGGGGGCCTCCTCCTCGAAAAACTGGCCCGCGTCCCTGACGAGGGCGATTCGCTGACCCTCGAACGCGTCGCGCTACGCGTCACGGAGGCCTCTCCACGCTCCGTAGATGAAATTCGCGTCGATCAGATCGTGGAAAGCGACCAGGAGGAGAGTTCGTGACTCCAGCACAACTTCGCGCCATTCTTGCTGAAGTCGAGGCCGGGCAACTGACCGCCGACCAGGCTCTCCAGAAGGTCAAACACCTCCCCTTCGACGACCTCGGCTTCGCCCGCGTCGACCACCACCGCCAACTCCGCGTCGGATTCCCCGAGGTCGTCTTCGGCGAGGGCAAGACGGCCGAGCAGATCGTCGCCATCGCCGAACGACTCCGCGACGCCGGCCAGAACGTGCTGGTGACGCGAATCGCCCCCGATGCGGCAGAGGCCCTTCGCGCGCACATGCCCGCGGTGGCGCATGACCCCGTCGCGCGCACCGCCATCCTCACGGTAGAACGACCCACCCCAAAGGTTCGCGGGCGCATCCTGGTGATCGCCGCCGGCACCACCGATCTGCCGGTCGCCGAGGAAGCGGCACGGACCCTGGAGGCCTTCGGCCACCCGCACGATCGACTCTACGACGTCGGAGTTTCCGGACTGCATCGCCTCATGGCCAACAAGGAACGGCTCACCGGTGCCGAGGTCCTGATCGTGGTCGCTGGAATGGAGGGGGCTCTTCCGAGCGTCATTGGCGGACTGGTCGACCGGCCCGTGATCGGGGTGCCGACCAGCGTGGGGTACGGCGCCGCATTCAACGGGCTGGCGGCACTGCTCAGCATGCTCAACTCCTGCGCGGCCGGGGTCCTCGTCGTCAATATCGACAACGGCTTCGGCGCCGCGGTCGCCGCATCGATGATCAATCGGGGCTGAACCTCCCGTGCCGCGTGACAAGGAAAAGAACGGAGGCCGCGAAAGTCTCACCACGGGACGCACCCGTCGCGCCCTCAAGGTCGGCGGGCTCACGACTGCGGTGGGCGGGAACTATCTCTGGAACGCCCTGCGGAGCCCCTTTCGCTCCTCCGACGAGCGCGGACGAGAACTACTCGAAACCCACCTGAAGAACGCGATGCTCATCGTCGAGAAGTCGCAGGAGCTGCGCGGCACGTTCCTGAAGCTCACGCAGATGTTGAGCATGAGAAACGACCTCCTCCCGTCGGAAATGCTCGAGGTCCTCTCGGTCGTTCAATCCGACGTGCCGCCCATGTCCTTCGACCTCATCGCCGGACAGATCGAGCGCGAACTCGGCGACCGGCCAGAGAACCTCTTCGCCGAATTCGACCCGAACGCCTTCGCCGCCGCCTCCCTCGGTCAGGTCCACCGAGCGCGGTTGCCCGAGGGCGACGAGGTCATCGTCAAGGTGCAATATCCCGGGGTCGACGAAACGGTCGCTCAGGACCTGAAGAACGTCAAAACCCTTCTCCAGACGCTCAATGTGATCGCTCGCGACGTGATGCGACAGAAGGTCGACGTCCGGGAGGTCTACGCCGAGCTCGAAGAGCGCCTCAACGAGGAACTCGACTACGAGAACGAGGCCCGCAACGCACAGCGCTTCGCCGAACTCTTCGAAGACGACGACGAGATCATCATTCCCAAGGTCTTCACCGAACGAACGTCCCGCCGGGTTCTCACCGCCGAGTTCGTCGAGGGCTACAAGCTCACCGACATCCTCGCCCCGGGAATCGACCAGGAACTCAAGGACCAGGTCGCGATCAAGTATTTCCGGGCCTTCTGGCGGCAGGTGTTCGAGTTCGGCACCCTCCACACCGACCCGCATCCCGGCAACTACCTGGTCACGTTCCACCCCATGCTCGCCATTCTCGACTTCGGTTCCATCCGTGTCTTTCCCCCCTCCGTCCGGACGGCCTACCTCCGTCTCGCTCGGGCCCTCATGGACCGGAATGCGGAGGCGGCCGGCCGCGAACTCATCGAACTGGGCTATGTGGGCCCCGGGGAAGATCCCGCGCCCATGGTCCAGGTCCTCGATGTGATCTTCGAACCGTCCTACACCGACGAGGTCTACGACCCGCGGGAATACAACACGATGGAGCGCGCCATGAGCGCAGCCACGATCAAGCTCGAGAACCGCGCCTTCAGTTCGCCCGGCCACAGCGTCTTCCTCGGCCGGGCATTGATCGGGCTCGACTCCTACATGCAGCAATTCGGCAGCGTGCTGAACTACCACCGCCTCTTCGAGGAGTGCATCCGCGAGGCCGAAGAACGCGCCGGGAGCTGAGGAGGGGAGCATGCGCATCGCGTACTTCGACGCGTTCTCCGGGATTTCCGGAGACATGACGATCGGCGCCTTTCTCGATCTGGGCATGCCGCTTTCCGTGCTCGAAGAAGGCCTCGCCCCGCTGGAACTCGAAGGCGTGACGCTCGAGGTCGGTCACCGCATCCGCTCCGGGATCCGCGCGACGAAGTTCACCGTGCACGGCCCGGGCATCGACGAGCACCCCGAAGGACACGGGCACGCGCACGAGCACCCCGAAGGGCACGGGCACGCGCATGAGCACCCCGAAGGACACGGGCACGCGCACCCCGAAGGACGCGGGCACGCGCACGAGCACCCCGCGGGACACGGTCACCGCCCCTATCGCGAGATCCGCGAACTGCTCGACCAAAGCCGGTTGAGAGATGGGGTCCGGGAGCGCGCCCAGAGGGTCTTCCGAGCCCTGGCGATCGCCGAGGCACGCATCCACGCCTGCCCGGTGGACGACGTGGGCTTCCACGAAGTCGGCGCCCTCGACGCCATCGTCGACATCGTGGGGGCCGCAATCTGCCTGGAGCACTTCTGCGTCGATCGCATCCACGTCTGCCCCCTTCCGCTGGGAAGCGGGATGACCCGATCGCAGCACGGCGTGATTCCCGTGCCCGCACCGGCCACGGTCGAAATCCTGCGCGGCTTCGCCACCCGTCTGGAAGACGGCACGGCAGAGTTGGTGACACCCACGGGCGCCGCGATCGTCGCGGCACTGGCTCGACCCGAGCGTCCACCGGCCTTCGCGCCTCTTGGGAGTGGTTACGGCGCGGGCGCGCGCGAACTTCCGGATCGGCCGAACCTCCTGCGGGTGATCCTCGGCGAGCCCCTCGCCCACGTCGCCCGACCGGCTTCCGATGCGGGCGTGGCCGGACTCGAACACGACGAGATGGTGGTCCTCGAAGCCAACGTCGACGACATGAATCCAGAGTTCTTCGAACCGGTCATGGATGCCCTCTTCGCCGCTGGCGCCCGGGACGTATCCCTCTCGCCGCTGACCATGAAGCGGGGGCGACCCGGAACCCTCGTGCGAGCGATCGTCGCCCCCGACCAGGCCGAGCGCCTGAGCCTCGTCCTGCTGCGCGAAAGCTCGACGATCGGCGTCCGGCGACACCCGGTCTCGCGCGTCCTCCTGCCCCGCCGGACGCGCACGGTTTCGACCCGGTTCGGCGCCATCGACGTGAAGGTCGTCTCTCTTCCCGATGGCGCCGAACGCACCACCCCGGAGTACGCCGATTGCCGCCGGGCCGCCCGGGAACACGACGTCCCGGTGGCGGAGGTCTACGACGAAGCCCGACGGGAAGCGTCGAAGACCTCTGCCTGAGACGGGGCCGGTGCGAGACAGATTTGGCGCAACCCGGCGTGCGTGATAGCTCTTGGGTCGAGCGTATGAAGCGGTGTGTCATCGTCCTGCTCCTGCTCTCCGCGGCGATGGCGGCGTGCTCTCCGCTGACGTCCGGGAGCCGAAGATCGCCAGGGAACTCTGCCCCGGTCGACCTCGGACTCACAGCGCGTGAACGGGCACTGGGCGCATTCCTCCAGGGCGAGGTCGCGCTCGAGAACGGCGACTACGAGACCGCCATGGCGGCCTATCGCCGAGCCGCCCGGCTCGATCCCGAGGAGCCGCGCCTGCACGCCCGCCTCGCCCACCTCTACCTGCGTCAGGGCATGCTCGAGGAGGCGCACGAGGAAGCCTCCTACGCCGTCGAGAAGAGACCGGACGACATCCCCACCCGCATGCTCCTGGCCGGTACCCTCGTCGGCCTGGGAGACGAGAGGGCTGCCGCCGTCGAATACCGCGAAGTGATCGCGCAAGATCCGGAGACGGCTGAGGCCTACCTCCTGCTCTCCGCCCTGCACACGAAGTGGGGCGAACCCGAAGAAGCGCGCGCCGTTCTCGAAAACCTGATCGCCGCCACGCCCGGCTCGGTGATGGGATATTACTATCTCGGGCGTCTGCACGCGGGAGCCGGACGACTCGACGAGGCGCGGGACGCCTTCGCCGAAGCCCTGCGCCGCAACTCGCGTTCGGTCCTGATCCTCACCGACCTCGCTCTCATCGAGGAGATGCGGGGACGACCCCAGGAGGCCAGCCTTCTCTACCGCCGCGTCCTTGCACTCGACCCCGGCAACGAAGTGGCTCGTCGCCGGCTCGCTGGAATGCTGGCGGGGCAGAAGCGTTTCGACGAAGCGCTGGCCGAGTTCCGTCAACTCGAACGCATCGAAGCCGATCCGACCGAAACCCGGTTGAAGATCGGATTGATCTACCTCGAGAAAGGCGACTACGAGAGCGCCGCGGCCGAACTCAACCTCGTCCGCCGTGCCAATCCCGACGACCCCTCGGTGCCCTACTACCTGGGGATCGTCTACTCCGAGACCGGCGAAGACGACCGCGCTCGCGAGATGCTCGGCGAGATCCCCGAAACCTCCGATCTCTACGCGGAATCCCAGCTGCAATTGGCCTATCTGGCGCAACGTGCGGGGGATATCGAGGGGGCCGTGGACCATGCCGACCAGGCTCTGCGTGCCCGTCCAGAATCGAGCGCCATCATCGAATTCATGATCTCGCTCGAACGCGAACGCGACCAACTCCCGCGGGCCGTGACACTCGCCGAGCGACTCGTGGAGACCAGCCCGACCAACGACCGCTATCACTTCATGCTCGGCGCCCTCTACGACGAATCCGGCGACCGCGCGGCGGCCCTCGATCAAATGCGCGAGGCCATCGATTTGAATCCCGAGAACGCCTCTGCCCTGAACTACCTGGGCTACTCCCTCGCCGAAGCCGGCGAGCAGCTCGCGGAGGCCGAGAATCTCGTCCAGCGCGCCCTCGCGATCGACCCCAACGACGGCTTCTACATCGACAGCCTCGGATGGGTCTTCTATCAGCGCGGCAAATACCAACAGGCCGTCCAACAGCTCGAACGCGCCGTGGAGCTCACCGGCGACGATCCGACCATCAACGAGCACCTGGCCGACGCCTACCTCAAGGTCGGACGGGAACTCGAGTCACTGCAACTCTATCGCGAGGCACTCGCGTCCTCGACCGACGCCGAGCAACGACGCCGAATCCAGGCGAAGATGCGCTCGGTCGAGCAGGCGGGTAGCGCAGGCGAGCCGACACTCTGAACGCCAAACGTCAGGTCCGGCGCGCTCGCCTTGGAATGCTTTGCGCACTCCTCGTGCTGGGAGGATGCGCCGCGCGATCGGGGCCGGCCAACATCGCGGCCTATGGGCCACTGGACGAGGTCGAAGCCACGCCGCTCCTGGAGATCCTCGCACGGCAACGCGAGGACGTGCGCACGCTGCGCGGCGTCGCCAAGGTGCGCGTGCGCGTCGACCGGGAGCCGGGCGAAGAACCCGAAACCTTCAGCACCTCGCAAGCCATCCTCGCGGCGACTCCCGCCTCCTTTCGCCTCGATACGCTCTCTGCCTTCGGCGTCCAGTATTCGGCCGTGAGCAACGGTGATCATCTGGCCATTCTCGCGCCCAACGAAGACACGGTCTACCGCGGAGAGGCAACGCCGGCGACGATTCGAGGGGCCACCGGAGTGGCCGCCACCGGCGCGGACATCGCGCGCCTCCTTCTGGGCCAACCCCCGATGCCCGCGGTCGACACCCGGCGGGCCCGGGTGTCCGCTGCCCCGGGGGGGGACGCGGACGGCACGGCCCCTGGACTCTTCCCGGACGCGGACGGCACGGCCCCTGGACTCTTCCCGGACGCGGACGGCACGGCCCCTGGACTCTTCCTGCACGCACCCAGCACCGACCACCCGGGCGAGCGGGTGGTCGTCGGTTTCGCGGGGGCCCCGCTCGAGGCCCGCGTCGCCGTGCCCGTCTTCTTCGAGCGCCTCGACGCCCGGGGACGCCTCCTGCTCCGGGCGCGTTTCGGGGAACATCGCGACGTGGGCGGTCACGTCGTGCCGACCCGGATCGAGATCGAGGCGCCCGGCTCGGGGGTGACCCTGCGCTATCGGGAAACGGAGTTGAATCCGAAGCTCAGCGCGGAAGATTTCCGCATCGCGACACCGCCCGGAATGCGCGAGCTCGTCCTGCTCCCGCCCCCTGCCTCTCCCGCCGGGCCGTAGACGACGGCGGCGACCCGCGCGGCCCCCATCGGGCGGCACCCTCCGGCGGGCAGTGGATCTTTCGTCCGCCCTTCCCGCGCGCCGGGCGCCCCGGCCCGCCGCGGACGACGCAGATCCGGTACCGGGGCGGTGTACTTCGTCGCGCGTTCTCGCTACCGATTCGGGGGCATGGCCCGGATACGATTTCTGCAGACGTCCGACGTCCATCTGGGGGGGGATCTCGCCGAGCGCGGCCGGGCACTCTCCCTCGCCTTCGAAGTGGCACGTAACCGGAGCGCAGACGCGATCTTGATCGCCGGCGACTTGTTCGACCGCACCGCGAACACCGAGGCGCGTGACCTCGTTCGACGTCTGGTCGAATCGGTGGCGCCCCGCCCGGTCGTCTTCCTGCCCGGCAACCACGACGCCGGAGCGTACGGGCCCGGAACCGATCTCGGCGCCAATGCCATCGTCTTGACCGGAGTGCCCCGGGCACAGACGACGGTCTGCGGACTCGACATCGTCGGCGTCCCCTACCAGCAGGGCCGGACCGTCGCGGAGTGCCTCGCGGGCCGCACCGGCGACCCACGCCGCACCATCCTGATGGCGCATGCGACGGTGGTCGACCGAGATCCAACCTCGTTTGCCGGCGAGGGCGAAGACGGCTCCTTCATGCCGATCTTCCTCAACGACGCCCACAAGCATGCCTGCTACACGGCTCTGGGCCATCTGCATTGCGGCCGCCATCTCGTGCACCGCGATGGCGAACGCCTGGTCGCCTACGCCGGTTCCCCCGTGGCCACGAGCCCTCGAGAGGTCGGGCGGCGCAGCGCGCTCCTGGTCGATTTCGAACCTTCGGTCGGCGTCCAGGCCCACGAGGTCCTGCCACTGGCGACGCCCTTCTACGAGGTCGTCGAGGTCGCGTGCCGACCCGGCGCCGAGGACGAGGCGATCGAAGCCCTCGCGCAGAAGGCCGTGCGACACAAGCAACCCGGCGCCCGGGTGATCGCGCGTCTGCGCGGCGTATCGGTCGTCTCCGAAGCGGCCCTGCGCGACGCCGCCACACGAGCCCTCGACCGCGCCTTTGGAGGGGCCGGCGCACCTCTGCCCAACACCCTGGCTTCCAATCCGAGTGCCCCGGACGCCTCCCTCCCGCTCCTCGAGTTGGAAACGGTCTCCTACCCGGCCCTCGCCGATCTGCCGGTCATCGGTGAATTCGTGGAGCGCCTCGAAGCAGGCGCCCGTGACGACGGGATCGACGATCCTGCCGTTCTCGACGCCGCGCTCCGCATCGGCCTCGAAGCCTTCCTCGGGTCCCTGCCATGAGTGTCCGGATCGAGCGCCTGTCCATCCGCAACTGCGGTCCGCTGCGCGACCTCGTACTCGTGCCCGGCGACATCACGGTCGTCTTCGGGCAAAACGAGGCGGGCAAGACCTCCTGCATCGATGCACTGACCCGCAGCCTGCGCGAACGGGTACGGCCGGGAAACCGCCGCATGCTCGACGAGTTGCGCGATGGACCCGGCTTCCAGGGCGAAGTCGAACTCGTCCTCTCCCCCGAAGATGGTGGGCCGGTTCTCGAGCTCCTGCGGGAACATCCCTCCCTGGCACGGCTCTTCATCGTCCGCGACGCAGACGCCTCGCTCGAGGGTGGGCGAGGCTGGCTCGACGCGATCCGCGGCCGTTTGATCGGAATCGACCTTCAACGCGTCGCCGAAAAGGTGCGGGAGGCGACCGCACTCGAACCCAATGGTACTCCACGTCCGGCGCGGGAGGACGAACGTCAACGCCTCGCAGAACGCCTGGCACGCCTCGAAGGATTCCTCGCCGACCTTCCCGCCATCAGCCGCCTGGCCGACGACTACGAACGCGTCGGTGCCGAGCGCACGACGGTGCGCGAACGCCTCCAGAAATTACGATCGGCCGAGCTCTACGAGCGCTTCCGCCTGGCGCAGCGCGCGGTCGATACGGTCCAGGTCTCCCGCAACGGGTTGCGCGAACTCGAGCGCTACGGCGACGAAGATCTGGAAAGTTGGCGAAACGCCGTGATGGCCGTCCGGGAGGCCGCTGTCGTCGCAAAGGCCGCCGAGCACGAGACGCATCTCCTGCGAGACGAACAAACCCTGACCAACGAGGAGTTTCGCAAGCGCGAGATTGCCGCCGCCAAGGCTCGCCGGGAACGAGAGGACTGCCTCCGGGGCGGCCTCGGCGATCTGGTGGAGAAGGCGCGCGCCGCCCGAACCGCCGCGCAGACCTGGGCTCTGTGGCGCACTCCATTCGCCATCGCCGGCGTCCTGCTTCTGACTCTTGCCGTCGGGATTGGCGTCCAGGCCACTCCGGGAAACGCCGCATCCAACGATCTTCCCCTCGGCCTCGCCGCCGGGGCGGCGACGGCGCTGGGACTCCTCGGCGCCGGATTGTCCATCTTTGCCACCGGTCGGAGGTACCGTGCCCACGCCCTCGAAGAGAAGGCTCTCGCCTCGTGCGGCACCGTGCTGGCGAGCGCCGGCAATCTCGACGAGTGCGCCGCCCAGATTGGGGCCGGTGCCATCCGCGTCGAACGCGCCGAAGCCGAGTGCGCTGCGGCCACCGAACACAAACGGGCGACCGATGACGCCGTCGAGAACGCCGAGCGGGTCGAGGCGGAACGAAATCGCACGCTGGAGAACGCCCAACGCATGGTCGCCGACGTACGCACGCGGGTGGGTCTGGCAAGCATCGATCAGCTCGAAGGGAAGCTCCGGCAACGGACCCAGATCGAGTCGACACTCGCCGAAGCCGAGCGTACCGCCCTGGGACTGCTGGGGGATCGTGACACCGATCTGCCCCTCGAACGACGCGTCGAGGCGCTCGCCATCGAAGACCCTGGCGTGCCGCCCGATCGACACGAACTCGCCCTGCTCGAACGGGAGCTCGAACGACTCGATGAACGCTTGCTCGCCCTCAAGAGCGAGATCGCCGACCGGCGCGAACGTACCTTGAGTTCCATCGGCGTCGATGGCCTGGGTGCGGCCGAGGGCGAGCGCGCTCGCCTCGTCGCTGGGATCGAACAGATCGATCGCGAGTCGAGTGCGGGGGCTCTGTGTATGCGCACACTGCACGAAATGTCCCAGGACATCGATCGACCGCTGCGCGAGGCGCTTGGAACCGGTCCGGGCGCTGCGGGCTCCTACCTCTCTCGTCTCACGGGCGGGCGCTATCTCACGGTCGTCCTCGACGCAGAGCGGGGACTGGCGGTCGAACGGGATGACGGGACGCGATTTGGAACCGAATCCCTGAGCCGCGGGGCTGGCGACCAACTGGCGCTGTCGGTGCGCGTCGCCCTCGTCCGTCGCCTGCTCGGCGAGCCCGGCTTCCTCGCGCTCGACGACGCTTTTCTCACCTCGGATGCGGGTCGGCGCGAGGCCCTGGCCGCAGCCTTCACCGGACTCGCGGACGAGGGTTGGCAGATTCTCTACTTCACCTTCGATGCCGCTCTGCGCGACCGCCTCGCGAGCCAGGGGGCCCGGGTCATCGATCTCCCCGTGCCATCGCGCGCGCGCGACGCTTCGGCGGCGTAGACCGTACCGTCGCGCAAACCGCGAAGCCTCGGCAGCGTAGACCGTACCAGCGCGCACACCGCGACGCCTCGGTGGCGTAGACCGTACCAGCGCGCACACCGCGACGCCTCGGTGGCGTAGACCGTACCAGCGCGCTCACCGAGCGGGCACGATACGCAACCGATCCAACCGGATCGCGCGGCCCGACGCGAAAATCAGCGGCCGCGGCGGCGCGGCAGCGAGGCGAAGGCCGCCCGCAGACCAAGCCGATAGCTCTCTGCGCCAAAGCCGCAGATCTGACCGACCGCGACCGCCGCGAGCAGCGAGCGATGGCGGAAGTCCTCTCTTTGGTGGAGGTTCGAGAGGTGAACCTCGACGACCGGCACCTCCGAGGCGGCGAGCGCATCGCGCAGCGAGACGCTGGTGTGCGTCAGACCACCCGCATTGATCACGATTGCGGCGGCGCTTCCGTGCGCCTCCTGGATCCGGTCGATCAGGGCGCCCTCGTGGTTGGATTGGAAGGTCTCGACTTCGGCCCCAAGTTCCAGCGCGAGTTCTCCCAGGGAAGCATCGATCTCCGCCAAGGTCGTGCGTCCGTAGATCGCAGGCTCCCGGCTCCCGAGCAGATTCAGATTGGGACCGTGCAGGACCAGGATACGGGGCAGACGCCGCACGGCCGCAGTCCTACGGCGGGGGGTCTTCCGGGCGGACGTCGTCGCGGTTTTCTTCATGGCAACGCACGGGGCTAGCCCGATCGCGCGCACACGTCAATCCATCCTCCCTCTCCTACCCCTGCGATGCAGGGGCTCGGGGACGAGCCATTGCCCCTCGTACGACGATTCCCTAGCGTGGGAACATGTCGCGTTTGCAGATCGTCCTGGCGGCCAAAGGGGTCTTCGCCATCCTCTTCCTGGGGCTGCCCATGCTCTTCCTGCCCCTGGAAGGCTTCCAATTCCTCGACATCCCCGAATTTTCGGCGCCGTCGCTTCTCTTCATCCGACTCTGCGGTGCCCTCGTCATCACCGTCGCGACCTTCCAACTCTGGACGAGCCGCGACATCTCCCACAAAAAGGGCGGCGTCGTCGGCACGCTCGTGGAATGCGTGCTCACCCTGATGCTGGTCTGGCACTTCATCTTCTACGGCGAAATGGCCACCTGGCCGATTCTCGGCAAGCTCATCGTCTGCGGTTTCGCCGCGGCGCAACTCGGCTTCCTGGTCGCCGTGCTCTCGGCCGGCTGGACCGAGGTCTTCGGCCACGAAAAATAGCGGCCGCCTCCCTCCCGGGAGAGCCCGCTCCCCGCGGCGACATCGCTCCTCACGACACCGCGCGCTCCCCGCGGCGACCTCGCTCCTCCCGACACCGCCCGCTCCCCGCGGCGACATCGCTCCTCACGACACCGCGCGCTCCCACAGCGCCTCGCCCGTCCCAGGACGGCCCGCTCCGATACACCGCCTCGCCCGTCCCAGACACGGGGCGCGAGGCGGCGACGC
>JAPOLW010000650.1 GCA_029976905.1 bacterium
TCGTCGACCGCCCAGGCCTCCAGCGCTCCGGAAGCCAACGTCGAGCCGAGAGCATCGACGGCCTCGGCGACCAGGCAATCGAAAAAATCTTCGGCGAAGAAGTAGAGCCCGAAGGCCAGCATGCGCAGCGCACAGGCGAGAACGAAGGAGGGGCGTCGTCCGAAGACGTCGGCGACCGCTCCGGTGGGCACTTCGAGAGCGAAGGTCACCACGAAATAGGTGGCCAGGACGGTGCTGGCCTGCTGGACGTCGAGGCCCAGGTTCAGCAGGAAGAGCGGGTACACAGGGCCCAGAGAGAAGCCCCAGGCCGAATAGCTGCCCTGGAGGAGATAGTATCGCGTCTCGGTTCTCACCGCTCGAATTCCCGTCGTCCACGACCCCGGTACCACGCCCCATTCCACGAGATCGAGGTCCCCTGCTTGACGAGACCGGTCCGCGAGTGGTCTAGGAACGTCCGTCGAGAAGGGAAGCGATCCCCACACCGCTCGAAGGTGGTGGGACCGGCAAAGCAATCCGGCGCCACCAAAAAGCGGCGCCCAGGGGAAGGCCCCGTCGAATACGTCTGCGAGGAGCGCGGTCATGGAAATGAATCGCTTGGCAGCCGGCTGGACCCTCTTTGTGGTCCTGGCGGCTGGCTCAGGATGCGGTGATGGCAGCCAGCCGGCGAGCGGCGATGGCGCCCTGGAGAGCATCTATGCGTGCGACGTGGTCGTCGCCGACGCCGACTGCGACACCAGCAAGGCGCCGATCGTGTTCATCCACGGAACCTTTGGTTCGGCGACGGAGATTTCGACTCCCGCGCAACTCTTCGGCAGCAACGGCTATTGCCAGGAACGCTTCGTCGCCGTCGAGTACGATTCCCTCGGCGCGTCGCCCCGGGACCAACTGGCGGCCTTGATCGACGAGGTACGGGCTCGCACCGGCTTTGACCAGGTCGTACTCGCCGGCCATTCGCAGGGAACCCGCCACGCGTGCGATTACCTGGAATCCAACGCGGACAAGGTGGCGCAGTATCTGAACCTGTCGGGCGGTTGCGATGGCCGCGGCGTCCCGTCGCTCAGTCTCTCCTCCGAGAACGACCTTGGCACCCGGGACGGGGACGTACGAACGCCGGGTCCGGTTCATCCCGCCGCCACCCCCACCCAGGAGCAGGTGACCCTCGAACGCGAAGACCACGTGGCCGTCGCCGGATCGAAGAATGCCTTCATCGCCATGTGGAGGTATCTCTACGGCGAAGACCCCCGGTACACGACGATCCAGTGCGGCCAGGATCCGGTCGTCCTCGACGGAAAGGCGGTGACCCTCGGGGACAACGTGATCCGGGCCAATGCGCGCATCGAGGTCTTCGAGGTCGACCGACTCGAGCATCCGTGGCAGCGCGGCACCCCCGCGACCACCATCGAGGCGGATGCGGACGGCCGCTTCCACGTCGAGTTGCGTCGCGGCATCCGGTACGAGTTCCGCCAACTCGACGCCGACGGAACGCTCCTCGGTTACGTGTATTACGCGCCCTTCAAGCGCAGCAACTACCTCATGCGACTGCTCTCCGAATCGCGCAACGAGATCGTGCGAAGTGCCACGTCCGATGCGATCGTGCGCGACCCGGGACACGCGGTGATGGCGGCCCGCTACCTCGCCGGCGTCTTTCGTGCCGACTGGGGCAACTCCCTCACAATCGACGGAGCGGAGGTGCTCACTGCCGACAATGCCGGCACGAGCACCAACGTCACCGGCCTCTTCATGTTCGATGCCAACCTGAACCGAAGATCCGATCTCGGCCGCGTCTACAACGTCTCCTTCCTGTGGGGCACCGACGTCTACATCGACGCCACGACGCCGCGCTGGTTGGACATCCAATGGCGCAACGAGGAGGGCCATACGGCATCGTTCAAGGTGCCCAACTGGCCGTCGACGCCCGGAACCGACAACGAACTGGACCGGAACCTGGGCGCACTCTATCTGCCCCATTGACCCGGGTGCGCCTCTGAGAAGGGCTGCCGAACAGGCCGACATGGGACTCGTCTTCAGACAACTCTTCGATCCGGCGTCGTCGACCTATACCTACCTCCTCGCCGATCCGATCTCGCACGAGGCGATCCTGATCGACCCCGTCTTCGAGCAGGCGCGGCGCGATGCCGCGCTCGTCGAGGAATTGGGGTTGCGCCTCGCCTGGGTGCTCGACACGCACGTCCACGCCGATCACGTCACGGCGGCCTGGCTCCTGCGGCATCGCCTGGGTTGCCGGATTGGTCTGGCGGCCTGCAGCGGCGCAGACGGCTTCGATCGAGGCCTCGAAGCCGGGGATCGCGTGGAATTCGGGAGCCGTTTCCTCGAGGTGCGGGCGACGCCCGGCCATACCGACGGATGCCTCAGCTACGTCCTCGACGACCACAGCCGCGTCTTCACCGGAGATGCCCTGCTCATCCGGAGCGCCGGGCGAACGGACTTCCAGCAGGGAAATGCGCATACGCTCTTCGCCTCGATCAGAGAGCAG
>JAPOLW010000651.1 GCA_029976905.1 bacterium
CTCGCGTGGGATGAGGGGCTCGATGCGATCGATGGCTTCCTGGAGCATCGAGCGATCGGGGTCGGTGAGGCGCAGGAGCTGCTTCGGCCGCGCTCGTCGGCTGGCGGGCCAGAAGCGCTCGCCGGAGCCTCCGGCCATGATCACCGCGAACTTTTGCATCCCTTTTCCTGGCTTTTGTCCCGGGCGGGCGCAAGCGGACCACGGCCTTCGCGGGTCCTCGCGCCGGCGGCGGGTCTTGCGTATTCAAGGGGAATGCGGATGGGGTTCGATCGTCTGCGCGCTCTGGCCACGGCGCTCGGCGTCCTCGCTCTCCTCGGAGCGGCGTGGCTGCAGGGCAACGAGCAGGCGCCGGTGGCGCGTGCGCTCGAGGGAGGTCGCTCCGGCCGCGTGACGCGCGTCTTCGATGGCGACTCCTTCGTCATGCGCAGCGACGGACGAGATGTCGACGTACGGGTCTTCGGGATCGACGCGCCCGAGAAGGGGCAGCCATGGTCGAAGAAGGCACGTACGCGCGCCCGCGACCTGCTCGAAGGGCGTGAGATCGTCGTCCGGGTCACCACCGAGCGCGACGTGCACGGCCGGGTGGTGGGCTCGGTCCATCTGCCCGATGGGCGCAATTATGCGCATGTGATCGTCGCGGAGGGGCTCGCCTGGCAGTTTCGGCGCTACTCCAAAGACCCGGCGGTTGCCGCACTCGAGCGAGAGGCGCGGGATGCGCATCGTGGGGTCTGGAGCGAACGGGATCCCGAGCCGCCCTGGGAATACCGCCGTCGCCGGCGACCGCGTCGCTGAGACGACGCGGCTCCCACCAGCGGCATCCTTGTCGTTCCGGTCCGCGTGCCCCCCGGCGGCCGGTCTGCTCGCGCAGATGCCGCCCCCCGGCGGCCGGTCCGTCCGCGCAGATGCCGCCCCCCGGCGGCCGGTCCGTCCGCGCAGATGCCGTCCCCGGGCGTCCGGTCCGTGCGTTCGCGCGTCCTTGCCGGAGACGATCGCGGGCGAGGCTCAGGCGACCCGTTCGTTGCGCAGTACCGTCCCGGGGAGGGCCCCGGTGTGGACTCCTTCGCGCATCAGCACCGAGCCGTTCACGATCGTCGCGTCGTAGCCGACGGCGCTCTGCGTGAGATGCGGGGCTCCGGTCGGGAATTCGTGGCGCAGAACGGGGAGTTCGAGGTCCAATCGGTCGAGGTCGATCACGTTGACGTCGGCGAAGGATCCGGGCCGTAGGAGTCCACGGCCGTGCAGGCCCCAGGCCAGTGCCGGGTCGAAGGTGAGCTTCCGGACGGCCTGCTCGAGCGTGAGACGCCCCTTGTGGCGCACCCAGTAGGCCAGCACGAAGGTCGCATAGCTCGCGTCGCAGGTCTGGCTGGTGTGTGCGCCGGAGTCCCCGAGGCCGATGTGCGTATTGGGGTGCGCGAGCATCTCGCCGACCGCGTCGAGATCTGGGTTGAAGAGCGGCACGATGAAGAAGCCGTTCAGATCCGTTCGGACGATGAAATCCAGGATCACCTCACCCCAATGCTTGCCGGTGTCGCGGGCGATCGCCGCCACGCTGCGTTCGGGCGCCAGGTCGTAGGCGAGGACACCTTCCCCCTCGAGGGGAAAGACGTGTTCGATCGTCGCCATGCCGCCCAGAACGTCGCCGTTGGCGTCGCGGACGCTTTCCAGGAGTTGAGCACGCAGTGCGGGGTCGCGCAGGGCGGTGCGCTGTTCGTCCACGGGCCGGGTCGAGAGCTCGGCCGCGGCGTGGAAGATCCACAGCGGTGAGACCGAGATGCCGAAACCCATGAGCAGGCCGACGCTGCGGGCGGCGACCTGCGGAACGAGTCGCGCCCCCTGTCGATTGGCGTCCTCGACCTTGCGCAGGATGTCGCGCCACACGTCGGGGTAGGCCAGGCATTGGATGAGCCCAAAACTCAGCAGCCGCCCGCTCTCGAGTGCGACGGGGAGCATCCATTCGTGATCGCGATCGAAGCCGGTGGGGTCCTCACCG
Organism: bacterium; assembly: GCA_029976905.1. Taxonomy (GTDB): domain Bacteria; phylum Desulfobacterota; class Binatia; order UBA12015; family UBA12015; genus VGTG01. The sequence goes on from JAPOLW010000651.1 coordinate 1,991, forward strand.
CCCGCACCGAGTGTGATGAGCTCGAACACTCCCGTCCCGAACTCCGCGAGGGCGCCGGCCAGGGTGTCGATCTCGCGACGGTCGGCAAAGGTGCCGGGGACGGGATCGCCCGCTGGTGTGCGGTGCACGGTGGTTCGCCCGCTGGCGAGGCCCAACGCGCCCGCGCGCATCGCGTCGAGAATGCTCTCGCGCATGATGGCGAGCTCTTCGTCCGTCGCGGCGGCGTCGGAAGACGCCCGGACGTCTTCGGACGCTTCCTCTTCCTCCTCGGCTTCGTCATCGGAAGGCGCCGCCTCCGCCTCCGCCGCGTCCGCGTCCGCGTCAACTCGCTCGGGTTCCGCCGCGGTCGCCGGCGACGGCGTCGGCGCCTTTTCCCTCGGCGCGGGAGGCGTCGCGGAAGAGCGCGCCGGGTCGCCTCGTTCCGGGCGCGCGCGGGGTGCCCTCGCCGTGGGCTCGGGAACCGAAGCGCACGACGAAGGTGAGAGCTCTTCGTCCGAGTC
>JAPOLW010000652.1 GCA_029976905.1 bacterium
CCGGACCCGAAGGGGCCGTAGAGGCTGTTGATGAAGGAAACCACGTTTCCCTCGGAATCGGCGGCGACCAGATAGACGGTGTCGCTGCCGGGCAGCGCACGTGGCCGCACGCCCCGCGCCGCGCGTGTCGGATCGATCTGCTGCGCGAGGCGACGCAAGGAATCGGCATCGAGAAGTTCGTCGACCGTCGTGGCCATCCTCGCCGGGTCGGCCACGTGCGCATCACGATCGGCGAGCGCGCGCTTGACCGCTTCGATCGCGAGGTGATGCGCGTCGGCCGAGCCGGCGGGATGCGCCGAGAGGTCGAAGTGTCGAAGGATTCCCAACGCCACGAGAGCGGCGACGCCCTGGGTATTCGGGGGCACCTCACAGACGCGAAATCCCCGATAGTCGATCGAGACCGGCTCCACCCAATCTGCACGCGTCGAGGCAAAGTCCGACGCCGTGTGCTCTCCCCCGGCCGCCACGAGCGCGCGGCAGATCCGCTCCCCGAGGTCTCCCTCGTAGAAGGCCGCGCGCCCCCCCGCCGCCAGCCTCTCGAGCGAATCGGCAAGATCGGGGAAGCGCACGATCTCGCCCAAACGCGGGGCGACACCGGAGGGCGCGAAGCAACGCCGGGCGGGTTGGTTGCGCAGGAACTCGAAGGCGACCACGAGACCCCACTCGTGCGCGACGATCTCGCTGACCGCGAAGCCTTCGCGCGCGAGTTCGATCGCCGGCGCCAGCGTCTGCGCGAGCGTCACCGACCCGAAGCGATCGAGCAGGGCACACCAGGCATCGACCGCGCCTGGAACCGTGACCGTCTCGACCCCCTGGGCTGGCATCTCCGAGAGGCCTCGGTCACGCAGGCGGGCGGCCGAGGCGGCGGCCGGCGCCCGACCGCTGCCGTTGAGGGCGAAGAGCCGCTGCTCGCGAGCCGACCAGACGAGCGCGAAGCAATCTCCGCCGATGCCGGTATTGTAGGGCTCGACCACACCCTGAACCGCGGCGGCGGTGATGGCCGCGTCGACCGCGTTGCCCCCGCTGCGTAGCATCGCGAGCCCGGCCTGCGACGCCAGCGGTTGGCTGGTGCAGACGACACCCCGACGGGCGAGCACCATGGAGCGAGCGCTGGCCACCGACGGGACCCCCGGGCGGGAACTCTGGAAGAAGGGTACCTCCATAGGGATCGGTATACGCTCGCGCACCCGGTTCCGTCACCTCCGGGGTCGCCGGGCCGCAATGTGGCCCTCCTTCAATGAGTCGAATGCGGTACGGTGAGGCCATGTCCTGGCCGATCCCCGACGTCTTCCTGACGCGCAGCCGCGTGCCCCGCGACATCGCCTCCGTGACGACGATCCGCCACGAGAGAGAGGTCGACCCGGCGGCGGTCGGCGTCCGCGCGGAGGACGTCACCTGGGTCTGGCAGGCGGTCGAAGCGCTCTACGCAAGCGGCATCCATCCTGCGATTTCGGTCTGCGTCCGACGCCGCGGGCAGGTCCTACTCGACCGGGCAATCGGTCACCGCCGCGGCAACGCCCCCGACGACCCTTCCGATGCGCCGAAACTGCCCGCACTGCCGGAGACTCCCTTCTCGATCCTCTCGGCCTCCAAGCCGATCAGCGCGATTCTCCTGCACCACCTCGACCAGACCAATGCCCTGCGGCTGGACGATCCGGTCTGCGAGTACATTCCCGAGTTCGGGCGCCACGGCAAAGAGCAGATCACGATCCAGCACATGCTCACCCATCGGGCCGGCGTTCCCAATCCACCGCCCGGGAGCATGAACCCCGACCTCCTCGCTCACCCCGAAGCGATCGTCGCGCTGCTCTGCGACCAGGAGCCACTCTGGCGCCCCGGCACGCGCCTGGGGTACCACGCGATCACGGCGGGGTTCCTGCTGGCCGAGATCGTGCGCCGGGTCTCCGGCGAGGACATCCGCGCCTATCTGCATCGAGTCATCCGCGACCCGCTCGAGATGCGCTGGATGAGCTACGGGGTGGCTCCCGGGGAGGTCGGCGAAGTGGCCGTGAATGCCTTTACCGGCCTGCCGATCCTGCCGCCGCTCGATTTCCTCGCCCGGCGCGCGCTCGGCCTCGATTTCTACGAGGCCGTCGAGCTCACCAACGACCCCCGTTTCCTGACCTGCATCTTCCCCTCGGCCAACGTCGTCACCACCGCCGACGAACTCTGCCGCTTTTACGAAATGCTTCTGCAGGGAGGCCAGCTCGACGGCGTCCGCGTCCTCGACCGCCGCACCGTCGTCCGGGCGGCGGCCGAGCGTTCCTATCTGGAACCCGACATGACCCTACTGCTGCCGTTCCGGTACGGCTCGGGATTCATGCTCGGCGCCGAGTGGTTCAGCCTCTACGGACCCTTCACCCGTCATGCCTTCGGCCATCTCGGGCTCACCAACGTCATGGGCTGGGCCGACCCCGACCGGGATGTCTCGGTGGCGATCCTCACCAGCGGCAAGCCCATTCTGTACCCCGCCCTCCT
>JAPOLW010000653.1 GCA_029976905.1 bacterium
TCACGGCACCAAGTCCGAAGCGAATCTTCTCTCCGGAAACGGTGAAATTCTCGCGGCTCTCGTTTACGTCCGGCGGCAGGACGGGAATCTTCTGGGCACGGGCCTCGGCGATGTTCTTGTGGGTCTTGTCGGCATCACCCATCTCCAGCGTCATGAGCGCCGCAACGAACTCCTCGGGGTAGTGCGCCTTCAGGTAGGCCGTCTGGTACGAGATCAGGGCGTAGGCGGCTGCGTGGGATTTGTTGAAGCCGTATCCCGCAAATTTCTCGATATTGTCGAAGATGTCGCCCGCCTGTTTGGCATCGAGATCGTTCGCGGCAGCGCCTTCGATGAAGCGCGACCGCTCGCGCGCCATCTCTTCGACCTTCTTCTTGCCCATCGCCCGGCGCAGATTGTCGGCGTCCCCGAGGCTGTAGCCGGCGAGCACGCGGGCGGCCTCCATCACCTGCTCTTGGTAGACCATGACACCGTAGGTCTCCTTCAGGACCGGTTCGAGCAGGGGATGGGGATAGGTCGTGACCTCGCGGCCGTGCTTGCGATTGATGAAGTTGTCGACGATGCCGGATTCGAGAGGGCCGGGTCGATACAGAGCATTGATGGCGACGATGTCCTCGAAGCAGGTCGGCTTGAGTTGCCGGACCAGCTGGGCCATGCCGCTCGACTCCATCTGGAAGATCCCCACCGTCTCGCCGCGCCCGAGGAGTCGATAGGTCTTCTTGTCGTCGAGGGGCAGAGTGCCGAGATCGAGGTCGATCCCCTTCCCGTCGCGGATCCGGTTCACCGCATCCTGGATCAAGGTCAAGGTCTTGAGGCCCAGGAAATCGAATTTGATCAGACCGACCTTCTCGATGTCGGTGCCGGAGAACTGGGTGAGAACCACGCCGTCCTTGTCGGTGCACAGAGGGACGGACTCGACCAGAGGCTTCGCGCCGATCACGACGCCTGCGGCATGCTTGGACGAGTGGCGCATCAGACCTTCGAGCTTGAGGGCGTAGGCAAAGAGCTTGTCTTCCCGGTCGCCCTTCGCGCGAATTTCGGCGAGTCGCTTCTCGGTCTGGAGGGCCTGCAGCAGGGGCATGTCCTTTCCCTGCCGGGCAGCGGGATAGAGCTTGGCCATCCGGTCGGTCTCCGAATAACCGAACTCCAGAACGCGACCGACGTCCTTCAGGGCCGCTTTCCCCTTCAACGTCCCGAACGTGATGATCTGGGCGACCCGGTCCTCGCCGTATTTATTGCGCACGTACTGGAGGACTTCGTCGCGACGTTCGTAGCAGAAGTCGACGTCGATATCGGGCATCGACTTGCGTTCGGGATTGAGGAACCGCTCGAAGAGAAGGCCGTGGGCGATCGGGTCGATGTCGGTGATCTGCATCGCCCAGGCGACCAGGCTACCCGCCGCCGAACCGCGTCCCGGTCCGACCGGGATGCCATTGCGCTTGGACCACTGAATGAAGTCGGCAACGATGAGGAAGTAGCCGGGGAACGCCATGCCTTCGATGACGCCGAGTTCCTCGGTCAGACGCTGACCATAGTCAGCCGCTCGTTGCTCGTCCCAGCCCGGATCCTTGCGCAGGACGTCGAGTCGCCGGTCCAATCCGGCCCGACTCTCCCGGCGGAGGGCTTCCTCGAGGCTATCCCCCGCAGGCAGCGCGTAATCGGGAAATTCGTATTGCCCGAAGCTCATTTTGAAATCGCAGCGCCGTGCGAGGTCGACGGTGTTGTCAATGGCCTCGGGATAGTCCGGAAAGGCGGCGCGCATCTGCTCGGGTGATTTCACGAAGAGCTGATCGGTCCCGAAGCTCCAGCGATTAGGGTCATCGAGCGTCTTGCCGGTCTGAATGCACAGCAGAGCTTCGTGCGCCTCCGCATCGTCGGCACCCAGGTAGTGGCAGTCATTGGTTGCGACCAGGGGGAGGCCAAGGTCCTTCGCCAGCGAGAAGAGCTCCCGATTGGAGACTTCCTGCTCCGCGAGGTGGTTGTCCTGGACTTCGACGTAGTAGCGGTCCTTGTCGAAGATCTGCGCGAATTCGGACGCGACCCGACGCGCCTGCGCGACATCTCCGCGTTGAATGGCCTGATTGACCTCGCTGCCCAGGCAGCCGGAAAGACAGATCAGACCCTCGTTGAACTCGCGGAGAAGTTCCCGATCGATGCGGGGCTTGTAGTAGAAACCCTCCTGGTAGGCGCTCGAAACGAGCCGGCAGAGATTCCGGTAGCCCTTCTCGTTCATGGCGAGCAGGACCAGGTGGTAGTTCCCCGCGGTCTCGGGATCGTCGCTTCGCGCCTGACTCTTCTCGAATCGGCTCTTGGGCGCCACGTAGGCCTCGCAGCCGATGATCGGTTGCACACCGGCGCTTTCCGCCGCCCGGTAGAAGTCCACGGCGCCGAACATGTTTCCATGGTCGGTCATTGCCACCGCGGGCATGCCGAGTTCGGCGACCCGTGGGATGAGCTCTCCGATCTTGTTCGCGCCGTCG
>JAPOLW010000654.1 GCA_029976905.1 bacterium
GATCCGCATCGAGGAACGCATTCCTAGACGGCCAGACCATACGCTCGTGCCTCCGCAAGGAAGTCCGCATGTCGCGCGCCATCGTAACGCAGGGATACGAATCCCGCGCGCGCCCCGGCGACGACGTTCTCCGGACGATCATCCACATAGAGCGTCGCCGACGGTTCGAGGCCAAGCTCCGCGATCGCCAGGCGGTAGATGGCGGGATCGGGCTTCGCGCACCGACTACGGAAGGAGTACACGCCGCCCCCGAAACACGCGAAGACCGGGAAGTCCCGCCAGAGTCCCTCGACGTGCAGGTCGCTGGTATTGGAGAGCAAGAAGAGCCGGTGGCGCCCCTCGAGCTTCTCGATCGTCTCCCACATGGGCTCGTTCGGGGAGAAGATCCCCTGCCACAGCCGGCGGAAGCGCTCCTCGCCGCCACGAAAGCCCAGAGCTGCCACGGAGCGCGACACGAAGGTCGCTCCGTCGATCTCGCCGAGTTCGAGAGCTCGCTTGAGATCGGCCAGGACGACCAGCGGATCCCCCAGCGCCGAGCTCTCTTCCCGAAGGATCGCCCGCGTCGGACCGAAGTCGAAATGGACGACGACGTCTCCGATGTCGAGAAGGATCGTCTCCACCCCGATCCCCGACGCGGCCCCGCCTGCGCGCCTCGCACGCGCCTGCGTCGCGCCCGACGGGCGTCGCCCCGGCGACTCCTCTTTGCCCCGGCCTCCGTTCACGAGGCTGCGTTCAACTCCTCGAAATAGGCGCGCAGCCGACGGCGTCCGACGGCGGGTGCGACCGCCTCCACCTGCCCGGCCGTCACCAGGAAGTCCGCGAGGTCTCCGAATTGACGATTCAGCAGGCCGATGCCGCGGGCGAGGCCACGGCACAGCCAGATCGGCACCTCCGTGATGCGCGGCTCGCGGCCGAGAACGGCAAAGGCGAGCTCGGCCGCTTCGCGTTGCGTGAAGACGTCCGGTCCGCCCGCCCCGATCTCGGGCTCGGTACTGTCGATTGCGTCCGCGCAGACCCGGGCGACGTCGGCGCCGTGGATCGGATTCATGCGATTGCTCCCGTCGCCGATCACGAAGGAACGCCCCCGTCGGGCCATGTCGAGCAGCACGCCCATGTCCGAGAAGTAGCCCGACGGCCGCACGATGGTGTGGGCAAGCCCGCTCTCCCCGAGCGCCTGGACGACCTTTTCGTGTGCGCGCACGATCTCGAGCCCCGCCACGGCGGCCGGATCCCACAGCGAAACGTAGACGAACTTCCCGACCCCCGCCTCCCGGCTCGCCTCCACGAGGTTGCGGTTGGCACGGTGGTCGACCTGATCGAACGTGAGGCCATCGCGCTGTCGCGAAATCCCGACGCTCGATACGACGGCCTCGACCCCCTCGACGGCCGGCGCAAGCGACGACCGATCGGTGACTTCAGCGACGGCCACCTCGTCGCACCGATCCCGGACGGCCGGCGCGTCGAAGGGGCCCGCTTCCCCGAGGCGCTCGGCACTGCGGGTGAGCGCGCGCACCCGATAGCCGCGCGCGGCGAGTTCGGCGACGGCGTAGCGCCCGACGTAGCCCGTGCTTCCGGCCAAGAGGACCCGCTTCCCGCCGGGCGATCGGTCGCTCATAGGGTCTACCATAGCGGTTCGACGCCCGGTTTCGACGCCTCCCCCGCCCTCGACTCCAGACGTGCCGCGGCCCCGCGCCGGCCGCTGGCCGCGTCGTCGCGTCCCGGCTCAAGCCGTCGCCGGGGACCGCCGATCAGTTCGAAAAGCCACGCATGGCGCGACGGGCTTTGGGAAGGGAAGACATGATCAAGGTTCTGCTCATCGAGGATCGTACAGCCGATGAGATCGAGGTCAGCGCGCGCCTGGGCCGCACCCGGCGCGAGAGCTTCGAGGTCACGCCGGCGGCATCGATGGACGCCGCCATCGAACGCCTCGCCGACGAGACCTTCGACGTCGTCCTCCTCGAGCTCCGTCTGGCGGGAGGGGACGAGGCGACCGAACTGGTGCGGCTCAAGGACCTCACCCCCACGCTCCCCGTGGTCCTGCTCTGCACGCAGGACGAGAACGACGCGGCGATCCGCGCACTCGATCTGGGCGCGGAAGACTACGTCGTGCACGACCACGGCACACCAGAACTTCTCGCCCGGTCGATGCTGTTTGCGATCGAGCGCGCCTCGGCCGCCGCCCGGCTGGCGCTCTTCTCGACCCAGGATCCCCTCACCGGCCTCGTGGGCGGGGCCCTCTTTCGCGATCGCATCGCCGAAGCCCTCGCGCGTAGTGAGCGCAGCGGCCGGCCCGGCGCGATCTTCGTGGTGAACGTCGACGCGTTGCAAACGATCAACGAAGAATACGGCAACGAAGTCGGGGATCTGTTGCTGCAACACGTCGCCTCCCGGCTGCGGAACTCGGTTCGGCCCTACGACGTGGTTTCGCGCCTGGGCGGCGACGTGTTCGGCGTCCTCCTGGAGGAATTCGGTGA
>JAPOLW010000655.1 GCA_029976905.1 bacterium
GAGCACATCTCCGCCCATCTCGCGCTTCTGCGGACGATGCAGCGCGAAACCCGCGGCTTCACCGAATTCGTCCCTCTGCGCTTCATCTACGAGAATACGATCCTCTACCAACGCGGCCTCGTGAAGCCCACTCCGCAAGGGGCGCCAGACCTTCGCATGTACGCGACGTGCCGGCTTTTCTTCCGCGGCGACATCGACAATCTGCAGACGTCGTGGGTCAAACTCGGTCACGACCTCGCGGCCCTGACCCTCGCCGCCGGAGTGAACGATTTCGGGGGCACCCTCATGGAGGAGAGCATCTCTCGCGAGGCCGGCGCCGATGCCGGCGAGTACACCACCGCCGAGGAGATCGAGGCGCTCATCCGCTCGATGGGGCGCACGCCGCGGCAGCGAACGACGCTCTACGGGGAGATCCCCGCCGGCGACCGCGCTGGCGTCGTGTCCGGGTCGGCGCCAACGGCGGCGCGACCCAGCGTCGGCGCGTGAAGAGGGCCCGCCCCGGTAAGGTCACGGTCCTCGCCGGGGGCGTGGGTGCGGCCCGCCTTCTGCGCGGTCTGGCCGCTGTGGTTCCGGCCCGCGATCTCACAGTCGTCGTGAACACCGGCGACGACGACGTCTTCCATGGTCTGCACGTGTCGCCGGACATCGACACGATCCTCTACACCCTCGCTGGCCTCTCCGACCCCGGTCGCGGGTGGGGGCTGCGTGGGGACACCTTCCACGCCATCGACGCCCTGGCGCGCTATGGCCGCGAAACGTGGTTTCGGCTCGGCGATCGCGATCTCGCGACACACCTCTACCGGACGACGGAGCGCGCGGCCGGTCGCCGCCTCTCGACGATCACCGAGGCCCAGACCCGAGCGCTCGGCGTCGGGGTGCGGATCCTTCCGATGAGCGACGATCCCGTGCGAACGGTGATCGAGACCGCGCGGGGGCGGCTCTCGTTCCAGGAGTACCTCGTTCGCGAGCGCGCCCGCCCTTCGGTACGCGCGATTCGCTACCACGGAGTTCGCAAGGCCCGCCCCGCCCCCGGGGTCCTGCCCGCCATCCGCAACGCCCGGGTGCTCATCGTCGCGCCGAGCAATCCTTTCGTGAGCATTGCTCCGATCCTCGGAGTACCAGGGGTGCGCGACGCACTCCGACGCGCCGCGGCCCCGGTCATTGCGGTGTCTCCACTGATTGGCGGCCGGCCCGTGAAGGGACCCGCCGACCGGATGATGCGCTCGCTCGGAATGAGGCCGGATCCCGTGCATCTGGCCGGACTCTACTCGGATCTGCTCGACGGCCTCGTCCTCGACGACACCGACGCGAGATTCCTTCCGGCCCTCGAAGCCCGCCGCATCCGCGCCGCAACCACCAACACCTTGATGAAGACCCCGGCCCGTTCGACCGCCGTTGCGCAAGAGGTCCTCCACCTGGCGCACGCCGTGGCAACGGCGCCTGCGAGTTGAGACCATGTCAATCCATCTACTGCCCCTCCCCGGAATCCCGGCGATCCACCCGGGTGACGACCTGGCCGCCCTGCTGGCGGCCGCCATCGAGAATGCCCGCGTCGGCACCCGCCCGGGAGACATCCTCGTGATCTGTCAGAAGATCGTGTCCAAAGCCGAAGGGCGCGTGGTCGCCCTCGAGGACGTGACCCCTTCTGCGTTTGCGACGTCCTGGGCGGACGAGCACGAGAAGGACGCCCGGGTGGTGGAGCTCGTGTTGCGCGAGACAAAACGCATCGTCCGCATGGAACGCGGCACCCTGATCGTGGAGACCGGGCCCGGCTGGGTCTGCGCCAATGCGGGGATCGACCAGAGCAACGCGGTCTCAGAAGGCACCGTGACGCTCCTGCCGGTCGACGCCGACGCCTCTGCCCGCGGCCTGCGCGCGTCTCTTCGTGAACGCCTCGGTGCCGATCTCGGCGTCGTCATCACCGACACCTTCGGCCGCCCCTGGCGCGAAGGGCAGGTCGAATTCGCCCTGGGCGTGGCGGGCATCGCACCCCTCGAAGATCTCCGCGGAGGCGTCGACCTCAACGGCCGCGAACTGGGCGTCACCCTGATCGCGACCGCCGACCACCTGGCATCGGCGGCCGGACTGCTCATGGGCAAATCGGACGCGATGCCCGCCGTCCTGGTGCGGGGTGTCACCGGTTGCGCCCCTTCTCCCGAAGAACCGGCCGAAGGCCGCGCACTCATCCGCCCCGCCGAGTACGACCTCTTTCGCTGAACCCTGCGACCAATCGCGGGGAAGAACCTCCTTGCGCAGCGTCGGGAGTCCTCAGACGGAGCGGTCGGTCGGCCGCGCGAAATCGGGCCGCACCCATTCGGGGGACCGGGCCGGTGGTACGGGAACCCGCTCGTGCTGGCGCTGCGCGAGGCGCAGCAGGATCTTCATCGAGTTCTCGAAGTCATCCATGGAGCGCGTCTCCAGGCGCCCGTCGGCCACCATCTGGTCGAAGATCTCCTCGCCCTTGCTGGTGCGC
>JAPOLW010000656.1 GCA_029976905.1 bacterium
ACGCCTCGTCCCCGTCCGACGCTTCGTCCCCGTCCGACGCCTCGTCCCCGTCCGACGCTTCGTCCCCGTCCGACGCCTCGTCCCTGTCCAACGCCTCGTCCCTGTCCGACGCCTCGTCCCCGTCCGACGCCCCATCCCCGGTTGCTTCCCGACGCCGGGCCGCCCCGTCGACGGCAACTCCCCCGCCAGGAGATCCGCAGCCGGGGGGCGAGGCCAGCCACCGACCCGCTTCGGAAGCCGCGTTCGTCGGTCGGGTGGTCTGCGCGTCCTGTCACGCTGCCCAGGCGCGGGCGTGGGCGGGCTCGGATCACGATCTCGCCATGCAGGTCGCCAGCGAGGCGACCGTCCTCGGTGACTTCGATGACGCGAGCTTCACGGAGGCGGGTACGACGACGCGCTTTCGTCGCGAGGGCGATTCCTTCCTGATCCGCGCGCAGGGGCGCGACGGGGTCGAGCGCGATTTTCCGGTGCCCTATGTGTTTGGCGTTCGCCCCCTCCAGCAATACCTCGTCGATGTGGGCGGTGGCCGCTTGCAGGCCCACCCGGTTGCGTGGGACGTCGAGGAGAAGGAGTGGATCTCCCTCTACCCCGGCGAGGAGATCCTTCCCGACGACCCGCTGCACTGGACCCGCTACGGTTTGAACTGGAACCAGGGGTGTTCGGATTGTCATTCGACGAACCTGCGCAAGCAATACGACGTCGAGAAGGACACCTATCGGACCGTCTGGAGCGAGATCGACGTGGCTTGCGAGGCCTGCCACGGTCCCGGAGCGGCGCACGTCGCCGCGATGCGGGAGCGCGCGGTATCCAGCCAGGACGAGAGCACCCCGGCCGACGCAGAGCAGGAGCGCCCCGCGCGGCCAGAGGGCGGGGGCGGCGCTGTACCGGGCGAGAACGCCGAGCAGCCGTCCGATGCGTCTCTGGTCTCGCTTCGCGCAGGCGTCTTCGTAGGACGCGACCGTCAGGCGCAGCGAACCCAGATCGACACCTGTGCGCCGTGCCACGCCCGCCGCGCTCCGATCCACCCACCGGGGGAGCCTGGGAGTCCCTTCACCGAGGCCTATCGGCCAGAGATCCTGCGCGAGGGGCTCTACCACGCCGACGGACAGATCCTCGAAGAGGTCTATGTCTACGGGTCCTTCCTACAAAGCCGGATGTTCGCCGAAGGCGTGACCTGTACCGACTGTCACGATCCGCACAGTCTCGATCTGGTCGCGCAGGGCAACGCTCTCTGCACCCAGTGCCACGCTCCCGCGCAATACGACACCATCGACCATTCGCATCACACGCCGGAATCGGGCGCCGACCAATGCGTGTCCTGTCACATGCTCCCGACGACCTACATGCAGGTCGACCCGCGGCGGGACCACGGGTTTCACATTCCGCGGCCCGATCTCACGGAGGATCTCGGTGTCCCGAATGCCTGCAATCGGTGTCACGCCGATCGGTCGCCAGCGTGGGCGCGTGACCAGGTGGTCGCATGGTTTGGAAGCGAGCGGCCCGAGGACATCCACGAGACGCGCGTCCTGGCGGCCGGCCGCGCTGGCTCGCCCGGCGCCGAGGAGGCCCTGGCGGCGGTGGTGGCGAACTCCGGGCGTTCGGCGATCGTTCGCGCCACGGCGCTTTCGCTCCTCCAGGGCGATGCCGGAGACATCGCCCGCAGGAGTTCGCGGGCGGCGCTTGCGGACGCCGAACCGCTGGTGCGCTCGACCGCGGTCGCCAACGTCGCTGCACAGGCCGAACGGCTGGACGACCTCGAGCCCCTGGTGCCGCTGCTTGGCGACCCCAGTCGTCTGGTCCGCACGGAGGCGGCGGTATCGCTCTCGCGCGTCGCGCGGGAGCGCTTCGGCGACCCGTCCGCTCCGGAGACGCGCGCGTTCGAAGCGGCCCTGTCCGAGTATGTGACGGGGCAGAAGGCGTCGGCGGATCAGCCGTCGGCGCAGATGAACCTGGGCGTGGTCGCTCAGAACCTCGGGGACGACGCCGGAGCGCGACTCGCCTACGAGCGGGCGGGGCGGATCGAGCCCTCATTCGTGCCGGCGCGCTTCAACCTGGCGATGTTGGACGCGCTCTCGGATCGCCCGCGGGAAGCGGAGGCCGGCTTTCGAGCCGTGATCGCCCTGGCGCCCGGGCTGGCCGAGGCGAAGTATTCGCTGGGACTTCTTCTCGCAGAAGGCGGGGATCGACCGCAGGAGAGTGCCGAGCTTCTGCGGGAGGCGGCGCGCGCTGCACCCGAGAACCCGCGCTACCAATACAATGCAGGGCTCTCGGCGCAGCAGTTGGGCCGCGCCGAGGAGGCCGAGGCCTTCCTGCGCACGGCGGTCAATCTCGTCCCCGACGATCCACAATTTCGCAACGCCCTGGCCATCCTCTACGCCCAGCAGGGGCGCTGGGAAGAGGCGGTGGCGCAGGCGGCGGCGGAGGGGCTCGAGCTTGAGCGCTCAGTGACATCGAGCAGCGGATACAAGAA
>JAPOLW010000657.1 GCA_029976905.1 bacterium
GCCCCGCCACCAGCGTTGCGAACCGAGCAGGAAATATTTCGCGTAGGGGTGACCCGAGGTGTACGGGCTCTCCCACTTGATCTTCTCCGGGTCGCCGGTCGTCCAGGCCCGGGCTTCGGCCTCGGAGAGGAAGCGCAGAGCGAAGGGGGCCGCGTGGGGGACCTGCTCTAGAAGGTAGCCGGCCACGGTCAGGGTGCGTCCGGCGCACTCGCCGGTCGGTGCGCGAGCAAAGCGTTCGGGCCGATCCATCTCCGCCCAGCTCCAATGCTCGAGGGGGAAGAGGCACTCTTCGACGTCCGCGGCGCTGCGGGATTCGAAGCGAACGAGGTTGATCTCGTGGGTCGCCGTGTATCGTCCGCGCCCTAAGCGGACCGTGAGCCGGATGCGCCTGAATTTCGCGACCGATTCGGCATTCGGCCACTCCCGCCCGCCGCGCCGCAGTGCGACGTCCTCCTCGAGGCGGACCGGGCCGTCGATGCGGGTCTGCGGGGCCGTGCGGACTTCCTCGAGGCACATCGGTCGCTCCGGCGCGGAGAGACCGGTGCAGAAGTCGCTGACGGGGGCTCCGAGAAAGGCTCGATTGGCCTGCAGAACACGCGCGATGGCGGCGGTACGCGGCGCCGGGAGACGATCGTCCGGGTCGAGGTGGTCCTGCACGACCTCGAGGGGCGGCGGGTCCGATGGGGAGGCGCGCGGGCTGGCACCGGCGGGGAGGACGCCAGCGGTGAGAAGGTAGAGGCCGGCGGCGAGGATGCTGGCGTACCGACGGGTGGGCGGGACGCGCTGAACTACGCTCATTGGGCCGGGCGCAGGCCCAGGAGTGTCGCGGCGGTGTCGGGCGCAGCCACGTCGCGGCCGAGGCGTCGGGCCAGGGCGGCCACTTCGGCGACGAGTTCCGCATTGGTGGGGGTGCGCGGACCGGCGTAGTCCTCGAGACCGACGCGGACATGACCACCGCGCTCGAGGGCCCGCTCGGCCATGCCGGTGGCGACAACGTCGCCCCCGACGACGGCGACTGCCCAGGGAAGGTCGGTCCCCTCGAGCATTTCGAGGTAGGCATCGAGTGCCCGGGCGGTGGCCGGCAGGCCGAAGCTGGCGCCGCCGGCCTGGCCGCCGAGGTAATCGAAATCCCCTCCGAAATAGAGCTTCACGAAAGCGCCGGCCGGCAGGCGTCCGGCGCGATGGTAGGCCAGCACCGTGCGCACGAATCCGGGCTCGAAGCAGGCGATGCTCGGACCCAGGCGATGGCGCTCGCAGATCTCTACCGCGTGGCGGATGAGTGCGAAATCGTTGGCGTAGACGAAGTCGAGGGCCCCTCCGGGAATCCCGTCGGCATCGACCCCGCCGAGATTGACGGAGCCCGGATCGAGGATGCTGATCCGAAGGTCGGTCGAGTCGACCAGCAAGGGGATGTGACCAAAGCGGGCGTCGGGTCCTTCGCCGACCCCGATGGTCGGATAGAGCAAGGCATCGGGGCGCTTGGCGAGAACGGGCCGCCAGCCGTCCGCCTGCCTTGCGGCGATCTCGGCCGGCGCACCCAGCGGGATGTCGACGTGGTTGTGCACGATCGCCGCGCCCGCCTCGAGGCATGCGAGGGCGTCGGCCGCGATTTCCGCAGGCTCGATGGGGACGTGGGGATTGCGGGTCTTTTGCGTGACGCCGTTGATGGCGGCCTCGATCAGGACCGGAGAATCGCTCATGACGCCCCGACGCTATCAGCCGACCTCCGGGCCGTCCAAGCCCGTCCGGCTTGACGCGGCGGCGGGGGACACGGAGAGAATGGCGGTGCCCCCTCCCTTCGACGACGTTCCCGCCGAGGACCTGGTCGCCGCTCTCGAGCGGGTCGCCCCTCGTTCGCTCACGGTCAAGGAGATCGCCGCGCGCCTGCAGCTCGAACGCTACGACCGCCGGGCGTTGGCTTCGGCGCTCGACGCCCTGTGTGACGATCACCGCCTACGGGCCGTCGGCAAGACCCGGTATCGGTACGCCCACGAAGTGGTGGAGCGACGGGCACGTCCGTCTCGCAGGTCACGTCCCCCCAGCGAGAGCATCGGACGCTATACCCGTACACGCAGCGGCTATGGATTCGTCGAGGTGAGTGGCGCCGCCGCCGAGGGCCTGGCGGGTGACGTCTTGATCCCCCAGGGGCGCGAACGAGACGCGCTGCACGGTGATCGCGTCCGGGTCCACATCACGCGGCGGGACCATCGCACGGGCCGGGCCAGCGGGCGCGTCGTCGGCGTGGTGCAGCGTGCCCACAGCGAAATTCTCGGTCGCCTCGAACTCGTCGCCGGGCCACGGTGGCGATCGATTCCCTCGGGATGGCGCCTGTTGCCTTTCTCCGAGGTACTGCCGGTCATCGAAGTCGTTGGCGAGGAGCCGCCGCGTCGCCAGGATGACGGCCGCACGGCGTTGGTGCGACTCAAGCGCTCGCCGGTCGGAGGCGGTCCGTGGCGGGG
>JAPOLW010000658.1 GCA_029976905.1 bacterium
CCGCGCGCCCATTCGCCGAGTGTCCGCGCGCCCCAGTGCGCCGCGCGATTATTCGAGTTGGCCGGGCCTTCCGCCTGGCGAACCTCACCGCGTCGGGAGATCTCGACGCACGCATCTTCGCCGCGATGGTGGACGTGGAAGAGGTAGCACTCGCCCGCGACCGCGAGGTTGGCGTAGCTGGCGATGCAATTGTCCATCTGCACCGCCTCCATGCGGATCCGATCGACCGTGGCAAGGAACTCGATCCCGTCCATCTGCGGCAGATCGATGGGGGGGCGGGCCGTGCATTGGAGCGCGCTTGCCGCGAGTGCGGGGGGCGCGCGCTCGATGGCCACCCGCGCGGGAAGGGGAGGGCGCGCGCCAGCCGCGGCGTGCCGTCGCGCCCGGTGGCCGGCGCGTATTTCCTCGTGCCAGCGAATCGCACGGTGGACGAGGCCTCCGAGACCCCCCCGAAACGGCCGCGGGTAATCGACGAGAAAGCGGACGGTGAAGGCGAGGTCTTCGACTCGTGTGGCTTCGAGATCGCGGCCGGTGAACGTGGCCAGTGCGGCGACGGCGGAGACGACGTCGCTTTCGCTCGCCCGCTCGAGGATCTTCCGTTGCCCGGTGGCGACCTCGGCGAGGCGCGCGGCGCGATCGTCGGAGGCGTGCAGGAGGACCGCGGTCAGGGGCAGAGCCTCGGTAAGCGGCCGCTCGAGCTCGAAGCCGCGAAGATACGGCAGCAGTCGGGCGGGAACCGAGGCGGGCAGATTCATCAGGGTGCGGTTCAAGCTCCGGTAGGGGTGGCCGTTGAACGAGAACAGGCCCCGCCACTGGCGCATCGCCTCGAGCAGGCTCGCGACCTCGCCCGTTGGAGGCTGCCCCCGGCGTGCACACCACGGCGCGTAGAGGTCTTCCTCGAGCGCGAGAAGCGCGCACGCGGCGGCGCGGTACCGCAGGACGTCGCGGCTCAGGAACGGGTCCGCGTAGAACCCGGGCTGACACGCCAGGCGCGGCAGATGCGGGCCGATCGCGAGCAACGCGTCCTGCACGTGCGCGGCTCGCGGATTGAGAGCGCAGAGGCCTCGTCGGCGGGCGGCCAGAAGGTGGCCTTGCAGGATCGGCCGCGGCAGGGTCGGGATCGGTCGCCGCCGCCGGGCCGCGATCGCCTGCAGGATATGCTCGGTGGTCTCGTCCGTCTCGCACAGGGCGAAGCGGGTCGGTCCGTCGGGTTCCGCCCCCGGTCGGAGGGCGGCTCGCTCCCGGCTGGGCGGTTCGACCCGGAACGCAAAGGGCTCCATCCGCACCACCACGGGTTCGACGAACTCGTGTTCGATGCGCAATTCCGGGCCGCGCGCCACGAAGTGATAGCCGAGCAAGCTGACGTGTCTGCCACCGTCGTGGAGGGGCGTCAATGCCGGTCCGGCCGTTTTCGGCTCGGAGGCCTATTTCGAGAAATGCACCGGCTGGCCGTCGGGTGGCGCGATAGGGGCATGGTCCCGATAGACAACTCGTCCGCGCAGGACCGTCACGATCGGCCAGCCGGCGAGCCCCCACCCCTCGTAGGGGCTGTACCCGGCCCGTGAGCGCAGCCAGTCGCCCGCGAGGGGGCCGGTCTCCGCGGGGTCCACGACGACCAGGTCTCCGTCGAATCCCGGACGCAGCGCTCCCTTGTTCTCGATGCCATAGACGCGCGCGGCCGCGGCGCAGGCGACCCGGACGACGTCTTCGAGTCGCAGCCAGCCATCCCGGACCGCCGTCAGGAGAAGTCCGAGGATCGTCTGGACTCCCGGGATCCCCGAGGGGCTTTTCGGGTACGGCTGCGCCTTCTCGTCGAGGGTATGCGGTGCATGGTCACTACCGATGCAGGTGATCGTCCCATCGGTGAGGGCTTCGCGAAGGACGTCGCGGTGGCGAGCGACGCGCACGGGCGGATTCATCTGCGCCCGTGCTCCGAATTGGTCGTAGCATCCGGGCGCGACCAGGAAGAGGTGATTGGGAGTGACCTCGACCGTCAGCAGGTCGCCCAGATCGCGCTCGCGGACCAGCGCGATCTCCTCGGCGGTGCTCACGTGCAGCAGATGCGCGGGGCGTCCGGTTCGCTCGACCAGGTCGAGGAGGCGCCGGGTGGCGCGAACGGCACATTCCACGTCGCGCACGTTGGGGTGTTCGCTCACGGGCGTTCCCGGCGCGATGGCCGCGTAGCGCTCGGCGAGCCGTGGCTCGTCTTCGCTGTGGACGGCGACGCGCCGCCGCCCCGAGCGCAGGACCCGCTCGAGGGTCTCGTCGTCCGGCACCAGAAGCGAACCGGTCGATGACCCCATGAAGATCTTCACGCCGGCGCATCCCGGAGCGCTTTCCCAATCGCCAAGCTGTTCGGCGTTCTCGGCACTCGCGCCCAGGAAGAACCCGTGGTCGGCATGGACACGCCCCACGGCACGGGCGAGCTTGTCCTCGAGCCGATGGGGCGTCGTCGTCG
>JAPOLW010000659.1 GCA_029976905.1 bacterium
GGCAGTGGCAAGACGCGCACGCTGACCTATCGCGTCGCCCGGCTGGTCGAAGGGGGGGTGCCGGCACGCCAGATCCTCCTGCTGACCTTCACGCGGCGGGCGGCGGCGGAGATGTTGCGGCGCGCCGAGGCCTTGCTTCCCGGAGGCGAACTCGACGCGGTCATGGGAGGCACCTTTCACTCGTTCTCCAACACGGTTCTGCGTCGCTACGGAAAGCTCTTCGGCTGGCCCGAGACCTTCACGATTCTCGATCGCAGCGATGCGGAGGACACCATCGCCCTGGTCCGGACCCGGCTTGGCCTCGATCGCAAAGAGCGACGTTTTCCCCGCAAGAACACCCTGGCTACGTTGTTCAGTACCGCGACGAACAAGGGCGTTTCGGTCACCGAATTGGTCGAGGCAGAGCACGCGCACCTCTTCGACGACGTCGAGGATCTCGAGCGGTGCCGGGCGGAATACGTCACCTACAAGGCCGACCACGGCCTGCTGGACTACGACGACCTGCTCTTGAGCCTCCGCGACCGACTGGCGGAACGGCCGGAGTTCGTCGATCGGCTGAGATCGGTCTACCGCTACGTCATGGTCGACGAGTACCAGGACACCAACGCCCTGCAGGCCGAAATCGTCGAGCGGCTGGCGGGACCGACAGGCAACGTCATGGCCGTGGGGGACGACGCACAGTCGATCTACGGATTCCGCGGTGCCGACGTCGGTAACATGATGCGCTTCCCGGAGCGGTTTCCGGGAGCCCAGATCATCACGCTCGAGGAGAACTACCGCAGCCGTCAGCCGATTCTCGATCTCACCAATGCGGTGATCGAAAAAGCGGCCGAGCGATATTCGAAGACGCTCTTCACCCGCCGGGGGGGTGGGGCGACCCCGCTTCTGGTGCCGGCGCCGGACGAGCGCTGGCAGAGCCTCTTCGTGCGGCAGAGGCTCCTCGAGCTGCGGGAGGAAGGGACCTCCCTCTCGGACATGGCCGTCCTGTTCCGTTCTTCGTTCCACTCCTTCGACCTCGAGTTGGAACTGGCGCGGTCCGGCGTGCCCTTCGTGAAGCGTGGAGGCTTCCGTTTCATCGAGACGGCGCACGTCAAGGACGTGATCGCCCACCTGCGGGTGCTCGACAATCCCCGCGACGTGGTCTCCTGGCATCGTCTGTTGCTTCTCGTCGAGGGCGTGGGGCCGCGCGCCGCTGAAACGCTCGTGGAATGGCTGCTGGCCGGTGGGCGGGGCCCGGCGGCGCTTGCCGATCCGCCCGGCGGACGCTCGATTCGCAAGACGGGCCGCGACGGCCTCTGTCAGTTGGGCGTTTTCTTTGCGGGGCTCGATCCACAGCGGCACCGTCCGGCCGAGTTGGTCCAGGCCGTGGTGGACCAGTACCAGGCGACGCTCGAACGGGTGCATCGAGACGACGCGCCCAAGCGAGCCCGCGATCTGGAGCAATTCGTCATCCTCGCGGAGCGCTTCAAGGACCTCGGGAGTTTGTTGACCGACGTCGCCCTCGAGCCGCCGAGCGATTCCATCGGTGACGTCATGGCCCTCGACGCCGCCGAAGACGAACTCCTCACCCTCTCGACCGTCCATTCTGCCAAGGGGCTCGAATGGGACGCGGTCTTCGTGATTTCAGCTGCCGAGGGGCGCTTTCCGTCGGCATACTCTTCGCTCGACGAGGAAATCGAAGAGGAGCGTCGGCTGATGTACGTTGCGTGCACGCGCGCACGGAATCACCTCTATCTCACCTATCCCACCATCGTGCACGACCGCGCGCTCGGCTCGGTCCCGGCGCGCGTCTCGCGCTTCCTCGACGATCTGCCGCGGAATCTTCTCGAGCCGGTTCGCCTGGTGGAGGAGGGAGAGGAAGACTGGGAGTAGGCCCGGCGGTCGTCGGCGGTCAGCGTTTCGGCGCGGAGCGTTCGTCGGGGCGCCGCGCCGCGATGCCCTCGCGCGCCTTGCGCAGCAGGGAAAGTCCCCGCTCGACGTCCGGTGGGGGCGCCTTGGCCAGCGGGCCATGCGGCCCCGTGGCCGCGCATCCACCGGGTGCCAGCACCGTCCCCATCGTGATCACGCGGTAGAGGGCCGACTCCCGGCGGTAGAATCCTTTGGTGTGGTAGCTGTGAGGTAGGTTCAGGAGTCGCATGTCGACGTGGTGACCGATCTCGTGGAGCAGCGTGCGCAGAAAGGTGCGGATGGCGACCACGTCCTTGCGCTGCGCCGTGCGCATCCAGACTGTGATCCGATCGCTTTCGGTGCCCTCGGCCGGTCGGTAGATCCCGTGCAATTCGCCTTCGCCGTCCGCCGGCCGGCATCCCAGGACGCTCACCGAGGCGCCGGGGATGGAGAGACCGCGTGTGATCTTGCGCGTCAAGGCCGACGCCGCTTGCTCGGTGGCATCGCGGTCCTCGAGCGCGAGCCGATTTTCGAGGGCGCCGACGAGGCGTGCGAAGCCGGGGTCGGG
>JAPOLW010000065.1 GCA_029976905.1 bacterium
GCCTTCTCGGAGCTGTCACGCACGCTTTCAACAACTTCCAGTCCTGCGTCCTCACTGAAGGGGGGCTTCTGTCACCACCATCCGCAGAGACTCCACCGATCGCCCCCGCCACTTAGCTGGAGCGCGGTCTCAATCTGCTGCCCCTGTGGCTCGTCTTCAAGCAGGCTCTCACGCCAGAGCGGGAGAGTTTTGCGTGGCCGCCGACCTGGACGCCACAGGACATCACGCTTGCGAACTTCAGCGCTGCGGCCGAGGCGGTGCCGTTGGGCCAGGGATTGGGTCTGAGCCTCGGCATCGCGCTCGCGACCGTGGCATCGACTCTTGCCATCGCCCTCCCGGCGGCCTGGGTGGCGGCGCGGCGGGAGCGCCTCGGGAGTCGGCTCGATCGGGCGGTCGGTGTGGTGCGGCTCTTCCCGACCATCGCGATCGCCGTCCCGCTGGCCGTGATCTTCGTGCGCCTCGGACTCTACAACGACGCCCGCGGGGTGGGGCTGTGGTTGGCCCATACCCTGCTCGGTCTGCCTCTTGCCTTCCTGATCCTGCGCGCTGCATTCCGCGCCGTACCCGAGGACCTGGAAGATGCCGCCCGTCTGGATGGGGCGGGTCCGTGGTCGACCTTCGTCCGCGTCAGCCTGCCCCTGGTGCGCCCCTCCCTGGGCGCGACCGCGCTACTGGTCTTTCTCTTGTCGTGGGACGAGTTCGCGTACGCCCTGTTGCTCCAGGTGACCAACCGCACGTTGCCGCCGCTTTTGTACTACCTGGCGGCGTTCGGCTATCCGGGACTTTCCAGTGCTGTCGCCGTACTCATGCTCGTACCGGTGTTGATCCTCCTGCTCCTGCTCGAGCCGGTGTTTCGCGCCGGGCTCGTGGCCGGGAGCGGACGTTGAAGCGGGGAGGGCCGGCGTGATGGCGGAGGTTCGGTTGATCGGCCTGTCCAGGCGCTACGGGGCCGGCGGGCTCGCTCTCGACGATTTCTCCCTCGATCTCGAAGACGGAGAGATGGTCACGGTCGTCGGGCCGTCTGGGTGCGGGAAATCCACCTTGCTGCGGCTCATCGCCGGCCTGGAGGCGCCGACTGCGGGTGAGGTCCACATCGATGGTCGGCGCGTCGACGGCCTGGCGCCCCAGCATCGCGATGTCGCGATGGTCTTCCAGAGCTACGCTCTCTATCCCCACATGACCGTGCGCGGCAACATCGAGTTCCCGCTGCGCATGCGCGGCTGGCGACGGTCGGCCGGCCGCGCGCGTGTCGAGGAGGTGGCTGCGTCACTCGAACTCGCAGAACTCCTCGACCGCCGACCGGCGGCCCTGTCGGGTGGGCAGCGGCAGCGTGTCGCGCTGGCGCGCGCGCTGGTCCGTCGCCCAGCGCTCTTCTTGCTGGACGAACCCCTTTCGAATCTCGACGCGCGGCTACGCACCACCGTGCGCCGCTCGATCCGGGAAATCCAGGAACGCCTGGGCGTCACCACGCTCTACGTCACCCACGACCAGACCGAGGCGATGACGCTGGGGCGCCGTGTCGTCGTGCTCGATGCCGGACGCATCCAGATGGTCGCGCCTCCGCTGGACGCCTGGCAAAGACCGGCCAACGTCTTCGTGGCAGGCTTTCTCGGAACGCCGCCGATGAATCTCCTCTCCGGCCGGGTCGCCGACGGGTGCCTCCACCTGGGGGCGCAGTCGCTGCCCCTCGAAGGCGCCTGGGCCGCGCCGCTTCAGAGGTGGACGGGGCCGCTCACGGTCGGTCTGCGGGCCGAGTCCTTCGTTGCCGGAGAGGGACCGGCGGCAACGGGGGTCCGGGCACGGATCGATCGGCATGGAGTCGAGGCGCTCGGTAGCGAGGTCCTCCTGCGTGCGGACCTCGCGGGCGAGGCGATCCTGGTGCGCCTGCCTGCTGTGGGATCCGAGCGAGTCGTGACGGTCTTCGCCCCGACGTCGGAGATGCACTTCTTCGACGCCGGCGGCCAACGGCTGCAGGCCTGACGATGGCGGCTCCCGAAGGCGCGGAGCGCCACGAATTCGTCGACGCTCCGCATACGACCTTCCTGAAGCTCGCCTTTCCCGTCCTGCTCTCGCTGATCGCGGAGCCGCTCACGGGGTTGGCGGACACGGCCTTCGTCGCCCGTCTCGGCGCCCGTCCCCTGGCGGCCCTGGGGGTGGCGGTGACGCTCCTCAGCAGTCTCTTCTGGGTCTTCAACTTCCTGGGCATCGGTACGCAGACCGCGGTCGCCCAGGCGCTCGGCCGCCGGGACTCCTGGGCCGCGCGGCGCGCGGGGAGTACCGCGGCCGCCGCCGCCCTGCTGCTGGGCGTCGTCGTCGCGGGGCTGGCCTGGCCGTGGCTTGCCGAACTCACCCGGTTCATGGGGGCCGACGACGCGATGGCTGACGATGCGGTGTCCTATCTGCGCATCCGCTTCGTCGGCGCGCCGGCGGTCCTCCTGCTTCTCTCCGCCTTCGGGGCCCTGCGTGGTCTACAGGACATGCGCACGCCCCTGCGGATCGCCGTTACGCTCAACGCACTCAACGTCGTTCTCGACTATCTACTCATCTTCGGTGGCGGACCGGTGCCGGCGCTCGGCCTCATCGGCGCCGCCTGGGCTACGGTGGCCAGTCAGTGGTTCGGTGCGCTCTGGGCGCTGGCCGCGGCACGCGCGGGCCTGGGCGGCGTCGCGCCGGTCCGGTTGCGCGGGTTGCAGAACCTCCTGGTCGTCGGACGTGATCTGGTGGCGCGGACGGCGCTTCTCCTCTTCTTCCTGCTTCTGGCGACGCGAGCGGCCACGCAGCTCGGGGCAACCGAAGGCGCCGCACAACAAGCAGTGCGGCAGGTCTGGATGCTCGCCGCCTTCCTGCTCGACGCCCTCGCGGCGAGCGCGCAGAGTCTGGTGGGCTACTTCGCGGGTGCGGGCGACCGCACGCAGGCCCGGCGTGTGGCGGGGGTGGCCACCGGGTGGGCCGTTCTTGCCGGCTGCACGCTCACGCTGGCCGCGGCCTGGTCCGAGAATGCGGTTGCCCGCCTTCTGCTCCCCGGCGGGGTGCATGCTGCCTTCGCCGCGGTGTGGTGGGTGGCCGCGGCTGCACAGCCCTTGAACGCCGTGGCCTTCGTCACCGACGGCATCCATTGGGGCACGGGCGACTACCGGTATCTGCGCAATGCGATGCTGCTCGCAACCGGTCTGGGGGGCACCTTGCTCGCGATTGCGCCGCAGGCCCTTGCCTTCCTTCGCCTGACCCTGCCTGGCATTCCGATCGAACCCTTCGTGTGGATCTGGATCGTGACCGACGTCTGGATCGCAATACGCGCCCTGGCTGGACTCCTGCGCCTCTGGCCCGGGATCGGTCGGGCGCCTCTGGCGGGCGGCGGGTAGACGCACGGGACGTGGCGGATGCGAGCGGCGGTGAGGCGTTCTCCGTCCGGTCGGTGGATCAGATGCCGTCCGCGCCGGTATCGACGGGGGCGGAGAGCGCTCCCGCGACCTCCGAATCGGATCCGCTCCGACGCGCGCACCAGACCTGATCGCCCAGGGCCAGGCGTTCGCTCCCGGTGGCCACGAGCACCGAGTTCGCGCGCTTCACGGCTACCGCGAACTCTCCCGGGGCATAGGGAAGGGCGGCAAGGGGTTCGCCGATGCGGTCGCTCGTGGTCACGGTATACGATTCGACCAGCAGGGCATCGGTCTCGGCCAATTCGTTGGTCTTCTTCATGCCGCGGAAGTTGCCCGGAAAAAGCCGGCGCGAGTCGGCGCCTTCGCGTGAGCGATCTTCGCCGGCTTCGAGTACTCGCTCGACCATCGGGAAATGCTCGCGCACCTTCTTGCCGACGAGGTCGTTGAGGGAGGAATTCGTGGTCATGGCCACGACCGTGTCGGCATAGGGAACGCCTGCGCTGCCGAGGAATTCGGGTTTGAGGGCGTCCCCGACCAGCGCCCGGATCCGCGCCGGGGGTGGCGTTCGTCTCTTCTTCTTCCCGGGGCCCGGGAATTGTTGCGGGCCCTTGGGGATGGCTGCCTTGTCCTGGTGGAGGAGGGTCACGGGGCGCACCTGCGCGTTGAGGATCCCCGCCAGCGTGCGCGGGAAGGGGCCGGCACCGACGATGACGATGTCCTCGAGTTTGGGGAAGTCGATGCCCAGGAGTCGGGCGAGCGGTCGCGCGGTCATGCCCTGCAGCACGACGGTCACCGCGACGGTGACGAAGACCAGAGCCTCCAGCGAGGCGCCGCCCGGAATGCCGGCCTCGTCCAGCGCGATGCGAAAAAACCCGGCGACCGCTGCCGCGACGATGCCGCGCGGACAGATCCAGGCCACGAAGAGTCGCTCCGGGGTCTTGAGGTCGCTGCCGACGGTGGAGGAGAAGACGGCGAGGGGGCGGCCGACCCAGATCACGATGGCGACCACGGCCAGCGCCTCCCAGCCCAGAGCGGTCACTTCGGCCACGCGCAGGTCGGCGGCGAGTACGACGAAGAGAAAGGAGAGAAGGATGACGGTCAGGGTCTCCTTGAACTCCCGCAGCCTGCCCAGCCCTGGGACCGAGCGATTGGCCATCGTCACGCCCTGGGCGACCGCAGCCATGAGGCCCGCCTCGGCGGAAATGCGGCTGGCCACGGCCGCCACGACGACCACGACGGCGAGAACGGCCGGATTCACCAATTCCTCGGGGATGACGACGCCGGGGCGCCAGGCGCGTCGTCGGGCGAGCCACGTCGTGTTTCCGGAGCGTTCCTGCGCCCGGGGGGGCCGCTCGTCCGCCTCGGTCCCCTCGGCTCGTTCCTGTCGTTTGAGGATTTCGGCGAGCACGAAGCCGGCCGCGAAGCCGATCGCGCTCCCCAGCAGGAGGCGATAGATGACGATGCCGCCCGAAACGAAGAGGCCATGGCGTCCGACCACCCACTCGGCCGCGACCAGGGCGACGATCGCGCCGATCGGGTCGATCAGGACGCCCTCGCTGACGAGGAGTTCCCGGACCCGGCGCGCCAGCTTGATCCGCGAGAGGAGCGGCTTCACGACCGTCGGGCCGGTCACGATCATGAGCGATCCGTAGAGAAGGGCGACCGGGGGGGAGAGGCCCAGGATCGACCAGGCGGCGAGCGACCCGGCGGCCATCGAGATCGCCGCGCCGCCGGTCAGGAGCAGGAGGAGACTTCTCTGTTGTTCCCGTAGGCGCTTCAGATCGAGGGCGAGCGCTCCCTCGAAGAGGATCACGATCACCACGAGGGTCACCAGGTCCGCGCGTCCCGCGCCGAAGGCCTTGGGGTCCAGCCAGCCGAGAACGTCCGGGCCCAGGAGGGTTCCGGCCGCAAGCAGCAGGACGATTCCCGGGAGCGCGAGATGGACCGCCAGGATCTGGGCGCCGAGGCCGGCAGCCAGGGCAATGGCTGCATTTGCGAACGCGAGTTCCTTCATCCTTCCGCGCACGCCTCATAGGAGCTAGACTTCAGCGTTGCAATCATGTCGCGTCTTTTGATCGTCGCCAATCGCCTGCCCATCGCCGTCTCCCGGGTCGACGGTGCACTGCACGTCGAGCGGAGCCCGGGGGGGCTGGCCACCGGGCTGTCCGGACCCCATTCGAAATCGGACGCCCTATGGATCGGCTGGCCGGGCGACATCCAGGATCTCTCCGGCGACGAGCATCGCGCTCTCGAGCAACGCCTTGCAGAACTCCGGGCCAAGCCGGTGTGGATTCCGCCGGAAGATTTGAAGGAATTCTACGAAGGCTTCTCCAACGGGGCGCTCTGGCCTCTTTTCCACCACCTGCTCGACCAGATGCCTCTGCACGTTCACGGCTGGGACGCGTACGAGCGGGCGAATGCCCGCTTCGCCGACGAGGTCTGCCGACAATACACCGAGGGCGATCTGATCTGGGTCCACGACTACCAGCTCATGCTCCTGCCCAAGATGCTGCGCGATCGTATGCCGGACGCTCGCATTGGCTTTTTTCTCCATATCCCTTTTCCCGCCTCCGAGCTTTTTCGAACGATCGCCCACCGGGAGCGTCTTCTCGAGGGAGTCCTCGGGGCCGACCTGGTCGGTTTCCATACCGCCGGATACATGCGCTCGTTCGCCTCTTCCCTGTTGCGGGTGCTCGGGATCGCCTCGAACGTCGATCGGGTCTACTACGGGCAGCGCGAGGTTCGTCTCGGTGTCTTCCCGATGGGCGTGGATACCGAGAAGTTCGCGACGTTGGCGGACTCTCCCGCCGTGCGGACCCGGACGGCCGAGCTGTGCGCCATGGACGACTGCGCGATCGTGCTCGGAGTCGACCGCCTCGATTATACCAAGGGGATCCGGCGGCGGCTGCTCGCCTTCGAGAAGTTCCTGTACGACCATCCCGAATTCCACGGCCGGGTCCGCCTCATCCAGGTGGCGGTGCCGTCACGGACGTCGGTGGAGGCCTATCAGGACTTTCGCAACGAGGTCGACGCGTCCATCGGGCGGATCAATGGGGCCTTCGGAACGGCGCAGTGGGCGCCGATCCACTATCTCTACCGCGGTATCGACGAGGTCGAGCTTTCCGCTCTATACTGCGCGGCCGACGTCCTTTTGGTCACCCCAGTGCGCGACGGCATGAATCTCGTTGCCAAGGAATTCGTCGCCTCGCGTACCGACGACGGGGGCGTCCTGGTTCTCAGCGAGTTTGCGGGTGCTGCTTCGGAGTTGGCCGAAGCCGTGATGATGAACCCCTTCGACGTCGATCGCGCGGCGGAGATCTTCCATCGAGCACTCACGCTTCCCGCGGACGAGCGGCTCGTGCGCATGCGGGCGCTGCGCCGCCGGGTCCTCTCCTACGATGTCCACCACTGGGTGCGCTCCTCCCTGGAGTCGCTCGAAGAGGCGAGTGATCAGCCCGACCACGCCGTGCCGATCTCGCAGCGCGCTGCCCGACTCGAGGCAGTGGGCCAGCAGATGCGGGACGCCCCCGCGCTGCTCCTCATCCTCGGATACGACGGGACGCTGGTTCCGTTTGCGAGCGCACCGGAACTCTCGCGGCCCGACGAGGAGTTGCTCGAGCTCCTGCGTCGCCTCGCAGCGAGGCCGAACACCGACATCCATCTCGTGAGCGGCAGCTCGCGCGATGTGATCGAGCAACGTTTCGGGGACATCCCGATCGCGTTGCACGCGGAATACGGCTTTTGGGAGCGGGCCCGCGGGGCCTCCTCGTGGCAGGGGGGCGAAATGCCGTCCCAGGCCTGGCGGGAACCGGTCGTGGCCATCCTCGAGAATTTCACGGCACGGACCCCCGGTTCCCTCGTCGAGGAGAAGACTGTTTCGGTCGCCTGGCACTACCGGATGGCCGAGCCCGAGTATGGTGCCTTCCAGGCCAATGAATTGGTCATCCACCTCACGCAGATGTTGAGCAACGAACCGGTCGAGATCGTCAGCGACGACAAGCTCATCGAGGTGCGCGCGACGGGCGTCAACAAGGGGCTGGTGGTTCCCCGCTTGCTGGACGACGCGCCGCGGGGCGCCTTCGTGGTGGCCATGGGAGACGACCGCAACGACGAGCAGCTTTTCGCTGCGCTCGACGGGCACGGAACCTCGATCCACGTCGGAGATGGCACCAGTCGGGCGCATCTGCGCGTCCCCGACATCGACTCGGCGCGTCGCCTGCTGGCAGGTCTCTTCGACTGAGTCCCGCGCTTCAGCGCAGTGCGCCGGCGAGTCGGTCGAGCACCCAATAGGCCGAGAGGCACCCGATGCCGTAGACCGGGATGCGCTCGGACCAGGCGGGCAGGCGGTCCAGGACGCGCCGCAGCAGGAAGCCGGCGGTGAGGACGACCAGGACGAATCCGAGTTGTCCGAGTTCGATCCCGACGTTGAAGGAGAAGAGGGAGAGCGGGATGTCGTCGGAGGGCAGTCCGATCTCGCGCAGGGCGCCCGCGAAACCGAGACCGTGCAGGAGCCCGAAGAGAAACGCCATCACCCAGGGAAAGCGTCGCAGAAGGGTCGAGGAGGGCGGTGCCTCGCGTGCGAGTTCGACGGCGAGCAGAAAGATGCTCAGAGCGATCAAGACCTCCACCGGAGCGGACGGTACGCGGGCGATGCCGAGGGCTGCGAGTGACAGCGTGATGCTGTGGCCGACGGTGAAGGCCGTGATCGTCTCGACCAAGAGCCGGGTCGAGGTAGCGAGGAGAAGCAGGCCGAAGACGAAGAGAAGGTGGTCGATCCCCGTGAGGATGTGGTCGAACCCGAGCCCGACATAGCCGGCGAGGATGTTCGAGGGGCGCCCGGTCTCCGGAACCGTGAACGTGTCGGCCCCAACGCGCAGCACCTCCTGGATGGTGCGCCCATCGGCAAGCGCGATGCGCAAAAGGGTGTCGTTGCGGCCCTCGCCGAGTCCACGGACGCCGATCGTTCGGCCGACCAGGCCGTCCCTTCCGCAGTCGACGGTCCATGTTTCGGTCACGCTCTCGCCGCTCTCGGCCGCCCGCGCCTCGCCCACTTGCGTGCATTCGGGCGGCAGAACGGGGACGACGCGGGAGCCGCGCACCTGCAGGAGGGAGGTCTTCCAGGAAACCTCGACTTTTCCGTCGGGCTGCTCGCGGATCTGCAGAAGCGCCGGGGCGAGCGGGTGCGCTACGAGGGAGGTGGGAACCAGCAGCAGCAGCGCGAGCGCGGCAAGGACCCGCAGCCAGCGCGCGAGCGCGGCGGAAGGTCGGAGGAGCTCAGGACGCACGGGCCGGATCTCCGTCTTCGGGGCGCTCGATGCGAATTTCGTATTGTCCGCGCATCCGGCTCAACTCGCGCGCGAGGACCGCGGCGCGTTTCTCGGCGGCGAGTCGACGGCTCACCTGATTGTGCACCGACTCGAGTTGCGCCGGTTCGCTGGGCAGCGCCTCCTCGACGTAGACGAGATGCTCGCCGTAGGCCGAGGGCACCGGACCGCGCCATCCCCCTGGCTCGAGGTCCATGACGGCCGAGGCGAATCCGGGTCCAAAGAGCTTTGCGAGTTGTTCCTGGGAACGCGATCGATGGGTGCGGCCCAGGGGGAAGGGATCGCCTACCAACTCGCCGGCTTCGGGCCCCTGAGACGCCAGCTCCGCGAGAAGGGCCGTCGCATCGTCGGTGAGGGCATCGCCTCTCCGGTCCCGACTCAGAAAGACGTGTCGCAAGCTCACGCGGGCAGGCCGCCGCCAGTCCTCGCCGTGCTCCTCGAAATATGCGGCGAGCTCGTCGGGATCGGGATCGACCGAGCCCTCGGCGAGTTCGGCCACCAGGCGCATCTTCTGCGCCAGGATCCGACGGATGACGACATCGTCGTCGTCGAGGCCGAGCTCCTTGGCTTGCCGGTAGAGTTCCTCTTCGTTGAGATCGGGATCCTCGGCGACGAAGCGCATCTTCTTGATCAACCACCATTGGATGCTGCGGTCGGCGTTCTCGAGTCCGCGTACGAGCGCTTCGCGGTAGAGCACCTCCTCGTCGATCTCCTGGTCGAGCAGGGCCACCTCCTCCGCGGGACTGGGTGCGGATCCGTAGCGTCGCTGGAAATCCCGACGGATGCGCGCCACGCGGCTTTCGTCGATGACGATGGGTCGGTTGCGCGGATCCCGGAGCGCGGCTTCCTCGCGAAGGGTCCACCAGCGGTCGGCGACGAAGAGCGCGAGGCCGACGAGCGCAAAGTGGAATGCGGGCGTTCGCAGAAGTCGTCCGAGCCGGCGCATCAGGGTGAGGATCGGGGACGGGGCGCAATCGGTCAAGCGGCTGCGGGAGGCTCAGTGGGGTAGGCCGAAGCCGTAGTACAGCAGGCAGGCGCTGGCGAGCAGCCAGGCTCCGGCGGAAACCTCCCGAGAACGACCGACCGCCACCTTGAGCAGGGGATAGAGGGCAAGCCCCGCCGTGAGACCGTTGGCGATGTTGTAGGTGAAGACCATCATCGTGATCGTCGCGACGGCCGGGACGAGTTCGGTGAGATCGTCGAAGGCGATACCGCGGACGGTAGGTAGCATGGCGATACCGACGGCGATCAGCGCGGGGGCGTAGGCGTATTCCAGTCGCTGGAGGGGTTCGACGAGCGGAACGACGAAGAGCGTGCCGAGAAAGAGGACGGCGGTCGTCACCGCGGCAAGGCCGGTGCGCGCGCCCTCGCGGATTCCGGTGGCGGATTCGATGAACGCTCCGCTCGTCGAGGTGCCGACCAGCGAGCCGAAGACACAGGAGAGGGCGCTCGCCAGCATCGGTCGCTCGATCCGGGGGAATTCCCCGTCCTCGTCGAGCATCTCACCGGCGGAGCCCAGGCCGACGAGTGTCCCGATCGTGTCGAGAACGCTGATGAGGAAGAGGGTCAGGAGGACGGGCAGGAAGGAAAGGCGCAACACGCCGACGACGTCGAGTTGCAGGGCGACCGGAGCCAGTTCGAGATCGCCCTGGAAGGGCCACGCAAAGATGGCCTCCGGCGCTTCGCCGACACCGACGGCATAGCCGCCCGCTCCGGTGGCGATCATGCCGATGAGGACCGCCCCGCCGACTCCCCGGGCCTGTAGAACGACGATCAGCAGGACGCCGGCGACCGCGAGAAGAACCCGCGGATCGCGAAGGTCGCCGATCTTCAGGGGCACCGGTGGCGCTCTCAGGAGTCCGGTGGCTGGATCGACCAGGGCCTCGGCGGGCATACCGCTTGCGGCGCTCTGCACGAGACCGGCCTGGTGCAGGCCGAGCAGGAGCAGGAAGAGCCCGATGCCGACTCCGAAGGCGTGCTTCATCGAGGGTGAGATCGAGCGTGCCAGCCAGGGGCCGACGCGTAGGAGCACGAGAGCGGCGAAGGCGACCCCGGCCAGGAAGACGGTGCCCAGGCGTTGCTGCCAGCCGACGCCCATGCTGACCAGGCCGAAGGCGAGAAAGGCGTTTTCGCCCATATAGGGAGCCACGGCGATGGGGCGGTTCGCCCAAAGACCCATGAGCAGGGAGCCGAAGGCTGCCGTCAGGATCGTCGCGATCGTCTCGGGACCCGGCGGTAGTCCCGCGAAGCGCAGAATCGCTGGGTTCAGGACGATGATGTAGGCCATGGCGACGAAGGTCGTCGCGCCCCCGAGCAGCTCGCGCCGCACCGTCGTGCCGTTTTCCCGCAAAGCGAAGAAGCGTTCGAGCACGCGGCGAACCTAACCCAGAGCGGCCCGACTTGCGACGAGAGGGGCGGCCCGGGAGGATGGAGAGGTGGCGCCGCACGAGCAGGAACGTCCAGGGACCGGCGCGCGCCGGGTCCGTTTCGAGGTACAGACCGAGGACGCCGGCCTGCGCCTCGACCAACTCGTCGCCCGTCGTGTGCCGGAACTTTCGCGTCGCAAGGCCCGTCTGCTCATCGAGCTCGGGGGCCTCTTCGTCGACCGGGTTCGCGTGAAGGTGCTCGGACGGCGGCTGCGGCCGGGGCAGATCGTCGAGGTGCACCTCGGAGGAGCTCTGGAGCGTGCTTCTCCCACGCTCGGGGCCCGCGCGCGGGCGCGTGACGAAGCCCGGCTGCCCACATTCGAGATCCGCCACGAAGACGCGGACGTCGTCGTCGTCGAAAAGCCCTCGGGGCTCCTCACCGCTCCGACCCCCGAGAGCGACCGGAACAACCTCGCCGACCTCCTCGCACGCCGCCCCGGACACACCGGGCGCATCTGGGTCGTGCATCGGCTCGATCTCGAGACCAGCGGGCTGCTCGTGTTCGCAAAGACGCCCGCCGCCAATCGCGCCCTGGCCGAGCGCTTTCGACTCCACGATGTGGAACGCGAATACCTCGCGGTGGCCGAAGGCGAGGTCACCTGCGCGCCCGGTCGTCTCGACGAGCCGATCGCCGGACGGTCCGCGGTCAGCCACGTGACGCTCCTCGGGGTGGGGTCGGGCCGCTCGCTTCTTCGCATCCGGCTCGAGACCGGCCGAACCCACCAGGTGCGTCTCCACCTTCGCGGCATAGGACACCCGGTCTGCGGCGACCGGCGCTACGGCCGGAACGCGGCCCCCGCGCCGCCGCGACTGGCGCTGCACGCCACGCGGTTGGGCTTTGCCCAGCCGACCTCCGGAGCGCTGCTGCGCTTCGAGTCGCCCTGGCCGGCGGATCTCGGGGCGTGGCTT
>JAPOLW010000660.1 GCA_029976905.1 bacterium
CCTGCGAGCAAAAGACATCTGGTTTTTGCATGCGTCATGGATAAAGGCGTGGCACGCGCTGGGCAAGAGAGAAAATGGGCAGAAAGCCCAAAAAATTCAGAATGCCCGTCCGCCGCGGTGCGGCCCCTGCCGACGTCGGCCCCCACGTCGATGGGGAACCCGCCCGGCACCGCCTCGCGGACCGGTTCACCTCCTGCCTCCGGGGGGTGGACCGCGCACCGCGCGGAGAGGCGCAATCGGAACGGTAGAAGCCTGGCCGGCCCGACTGCGCTATGAGAAACCGCCATGTCGATGCTCACCGAAGGACGATCCACATGAGTCTCCTGGTCAAGAAGATGGGCGGCCGCCTGGGCGCGCGCCTCGAGGGGGTCGACTTCAGCAGACCACTGACGTCGGCGACCCTGGAGGAAATCGCCGCGGCGCTCTACGCGCACCAGGTCGTCTCCCTGCCCGCCAGGGAAATGACGCCGGAGCAACACGTGCAGATTGCCCAACACTTCGGAGATCTCGAACTCCACGCGACGGACCAGTTTGCGGTGGACGAGAAGGCTTCACACATCACCGTGGTGGATTCCGAGGCCGGGCACCGCGCGGATTCCTGGCACGCGGACGAAACCTTTCTCGAGGAACCGCCGCTGGTGAATGTCCTGCATGGCAAGATCATTCCCGAGGCGGGTGGGGATACCGCTTTCCGCAGTGCGGCGGCCGCCTACGACGCCCTCTCCGACAAGATGAAGGTCCTGATCGACGACCTCCACGCCGTCCACGATTACGGGCATCTCTACGAACTGGGATGGCGAAGCGGGATTCCACTGGCCCAGGCCATGGGGGAGGCCCTGAGCAAGGGTTTGCTCCATTCGCACCCCCTCGTCCGGACCCACCCGGTCACGGGACGAAAGTGGCTCACCATCAACGAGACCTACACGCGCTTCATCGAAGGCCTTCCTCCAAACGAGGCCGAAGCGATCCTCGGTCTGTTGATTGCCCATCTGCAAAAGCCGGAGTTCGGATACCGACATTCCTGGGAGGAAGGAGACCTCCTTCTCTGGGACCAGCAGGCAGTCCAGCACTACGCGGTGAACGACTTCGAAGGGCGTCGGCTCGTCCATCGCATCGCCGTGCTCCGCTCCGCGGCAACCTACAAGGGAATCAAGACGGTCTGAGGCAAACGCCGGACGCGCCTCTCCTCCCGTCCAGGAGCGCGTTCCCGAGGCGGTTGCCTTCGCGGTCGATCTTCCCGGACCTGGTGGCGAGCCGCAGGCCGCTCCCCGGAAGGCCCGGGCGATCGGGCTCGAACGGCAGTCCGGGCCGGGCACGCCCTCGCCGCACGACCAGAGGGCGATGCCATGCCTCGACCGTGGCCTTTCCCCGGGCCGCGGCATGAGCGCCGCCCAGCTCACCCCCCGGTGAACTCTCCGAGAAGATCGGCAACGGACGGCCGCTCTCGACGGCCGAGCGCGGACGGCCTGAAGATGACTCCGTGTCCGTCGCAGAGGGTTTGAAGATGGCCCGGCGCGGGGTTATTCCCGTGCCCAGAGGTGCGACGATGGCGTCTTTCATGAACGATCAGGCCGTAGCCGAACGGATCCTGCGCCACGTGAAGGAGAAGACCACCGACACCGGCGACGAGGTCTGGCGCGAGCCCGTCGAGAATTATCGATCCGAGGAGCGCTTCGCACAGGAGCTACGCCTGCTGCGCCGAACGCCAGTCCCCTTCTGCCCCTCCGCCGCCCTCCCCGAGGTCGGCTCCTACCTGGCCCGTACGGCCGCGGGCACACCCATCGTAGCGGTGCGGGGCGAGGACGGACGCGTGCGCGCGTTCCGCAATGCGTGCCGGCACCGCGGCACGCCGGTCGCGAGCGGTGCTGGCTGCGCCCAGGCCCTGATCTGCCCGTATCATGCGTGGACCTACCGCCTCGACGGCCGTCTCGAATACGTGCCACACGAGGATGGCTTCCCGGGACTCGA
The DNA here is from genome assembly GCA_029976905.1 of bacterium. Classification (GTDB taxonomy): domain Bacteria; phylum Desulfobacterota; class Binatia; order UBA12015; family UBA12015; genus VGTG01. The sequence continues at coordinate 1,969 of JAPOLW010000660.1, forward strand.
CAAGACCGCCCACGGACTGGTCGCCGTGGACGCCGAGGAGCGGCTCGGCCTGGTCTTCGTGACCCAGGATCCACCGCTCGACGACGCGCCACCCTGGCGGGATCTACCGGAGCTGATCGCTCCGGATCAGAAGCTCCTCGACACGCACGATAACGACGTCGCGGTGAACTGGAAGGTCTCCCTCGAAGGATCGATCGAGGGTTACCACATCCGCTCGACGCATCCGGAGAGCTTCTACCCCTACGGATACGACAATCTGAACGTCATTGAGTTCAGCGGCCGGAACAGCCGCGTCACCTACCCGTTCCGCCGCATCGAGAAGCTGGTCGACGTGCCTGCACCGGAGCGGCGGGTCGAAGGACGCCTCACCTACGTCTACCATCTCTTCCCGAATGCCCTGGTGACGGTTCTGTCGAACCATACCAATGTCGTCGTCCTCGAGCCGGTGACACCACAGCGCACGCGGATGCTCGCGTGGGCGCTCAC
>JAPOLW010000661.1 GCA_029976905.1 bacterium
GTCTCGATGTGCGCGAGATCGTCGTCGGCGACCCGGCGGACGTGGACGGCGATCCCGAAGCGTTTGCGCTCGACGAGGGCGCCGGGCACGTCCTGGGTCTCCTCGCGCAACCGTGTCTCCGCCCGGTCGAGAAGGGGTAGGGCCTCGACCGCCGTCTCGCGCGAAACGCCCGAGCCGGCCGGGCCCACGATGTCGAAACCGTGGCTGCCCACGTAGCCGAGGCCATCGACCGCCACGAGGGCTTCGACGTCCCGGCGTCCACGTCCGCTGACGATCACGACGGGATGGATCCGGGCGAGCGTGCGTACGCGCTCCCGCATGTCCGGCGCCAGGAGGGCATCGGCCGGGCGCGAGACGATCGGCGTCAGCGTCCCATCGTAGTCGAGAAAGATCGCCAGACGGGGGCCGGCTGCCCGCACGCGGGCAATCCGATCCTCGTCGAGAGCGGACGGCAGGGAGATCGTGCGGCTCACGATGTCGAGATGACCATGGAGCGCCCGTGGTTTCCAGGCCATTCGTCCGGCCGGCGGGTCTCTGGCTGAAGGGGACCTGGCTCTGGTAGACCGAGGCGATGGAGTTCTCGACGCAGACCGCGCCCGGCCCCGCCCTCGACATCCGCCCTCTTACCGCCGGTTTCGGCGGCGAGATCCACGGGGTGGACCTGGCCGCGGGCGTCGACGACGCGACCCTCGCCGCGCTCCGGCACGCCCTTGCGACCTACGGCGTGATCTTCTTTCGCGAGCAACGCCTCACGGCGGAGCAGCACGTCGCCTTTGCCGAGCGCTGGGGTCGCATCAACATCAATCGCTTCTTCCGCGCGGTCGACGACCACCCGGAGATCGCCGAAGTACGCAAGGAGCCCGACCAGAAGATCAACATCGGCGGGGGATGGCATACCGACCATTCCTACGATGAGGTCCCCGCCCTGGGCTCGATCCTGGTCGCGCGCGAACTTCCGAGCGCCGGGGGGGACACGCTCTTTGCGGACATGGCCACCGCCTACGAAACCCTGTCCGATGGCTTGAAGAAAACCCTCGAGGGCCTGCGGGCCATTCATTCCAGTCGGCACGTCTTTGGTGCCGCGTCGGGGCACCAGGCCGCGGAGGTGGTCGGCGACATCTCGGATCGGATCGGCAACCCGGCCGCCGCGACCCAGGACGTGTCGCACCCCGTCGTGGTGCGGCATCCCGATTCGGGACGCAAGGTCCTCTACGTGAATCCTGGATTCACGCTGCACTTCGACGGGTGGACGGCATTGGAGTCCCACGCGCTCCTGAAATACCTCTACCAGCACGCGACCGCGCCCGAGCGCACGATTCGCTTTTCGTGGCGGAACGGGTCGGTGGCGTTCTGGGACAATCGCGCGACCTGGCACTACGCGCTCAACGACTACCACGGAGAGCGGCGTCTGATGCACCGGATCACGCTCGAAGGGGTTCCTCTCTCCTGAGAAAAGAGGACGTCGTCTTCAGCGGCGCGTCGGGGGCAGTTCGCGTTCGATCTGGTCGGCCACGCCGGCGTAGGCTTCGGCCTCGGGTCCACCAATGTCCGCGAGCCGACGGTGGCACTCCCAGAGGTGCCAACCCAATTCGTTGCGGCCGAGCGAGTCGCTCGCGACCGAGATCCAGGGTTCTCCCGCATCGCCGGGAAGGCTGCCCCGGGGAAGGATGCGATCGACGCCACTCGCACCGAAGAGGCGCTGCAGATTCTCGTCGGCGCCGGCGACGCGCAGTCGTCCGGCCTCCTCGGTGTTGAGGGTGTTGTGCAGGCCCACGAGGCAGCCCAGGAAGGTGCTGTCGAGGTGCTCGCAGGAGTCGAGGTCGATCGTGAATTCGGCATCGGGAAGGCGTTCGACGGCATGGCGTACGAAAGCCTTGAGGCCGGGACTCTCCCGCAGCGAGCCGCGCCCGGCGACGCGAATGACGAATCCCTGCGCCGCTCGTCTCACGGCGAGGACGGTATCCCTGGAGTGGTTCGCGTCTGTCGCTGACATGCGTGTGCCCCCTGACACGTGTTTCGGCCGGTGGGCCGGAAGACAAAAGTCTCATCACCCCCAGCCCGTGGTGGCGTTTCGCGAGCCGCATGCCATTGTCTAGGGCAGGTGGAGCGCTTGGAGCCGTTGCCCATCCGCACGAAGTTCGCGTACGGCATGGGACAGATCGCCGAGGGAGTCAAAAGCCGCGGTTTCGATCTTCTCGTCTTTTTCTTCTTCACCCAGGTCCTGGGACTCTCGGGTTTTCTGGCTGGAATCGCCGTTTTCGTGGCCCTGCTCCTCGATGCCGTGAGCGACCCGGTCATCGGTCTGGTGTCGGATCACTGGAAATCGCCGCTCGGTCGACGCCATCCCTTCATGTACGCGGCTGCGGTACCGCTCGGCGTCTTCTGGGTCATCCTCTTTCTGCCCCCCGCGGGGCTCTCGACGGCAGGGCTTTTCGTCTGGCT
>JAPOLW010000662.1 GCA_029976905.1 bacterium
CAACAATGAAATTTTTTGTATCGCTTGCGCTCATATTATCTACTTGTCTAGGCGGTTCATCGGTCTTCGCTCAAGCGCGAACCATCCTGGTGTTGGGCGACAGTCTTAGCGCGGCCTATCAGATGGCGGAAGAAGATGGCTGGGTCTCGTTGGTCGAGGCCCTGGTGAGCGTCAATACGGAATTGACGGCGATGGAGCAGACGCTGCGCGCCCTGCTCGAAGCGAATCGCGAGGAAGAGGAGTTCGCTCGCGCGGCCCTGCGACGCACCGGCGCGGTCGACGCCTGAATTCTCGGCGCAGCGCGTCGGCGGGTGGACCACGCTCAGGGTTTGATCATCAGCAGATTGCCGATCGACGTCGCCAGAGCGACCAGCCCGGCCGCCGCGAGGCCACACACGATCCAGAGGTGATTGCGGGTGTCGCGCGTGTCCCAGAGGTCCCTGGGCGCTTCCAGCGCACGCTGCTCCACAGGGGCCATCGGCACCAGGAAGAGGTGCGGAGGGACGCGGTCGTGTCGAACGCGCAAGGGGTGTGGGTTCGAGACGACGACGCGCAACAGCGGTCGCACCGTGCCCGTGGTGTCCGGTGGCAGTTGTCGGAAAGGAGGTCGGCGGGCGGGTACGGGCATACGGGCCCGTCGTCGTAGCCGTTGCGATGCGAGGGGGCGCAGCACCGTGACGTTGTTCTGGCGGCTGCCGGGTCGTCGTTCACCAGTAATCTTCATCATCGGATTCCGTATTTTTCGAGCTTTCGGTAGAGCGTCCGTCGCGAGAGTCCGAGAAGCCGCGCAGCCGCGACGCGCTTGCCACCGGCCGAATCGAGCGCGCGCTGGATCTGCTCGCGTTCGGCTGCGCGCAGGGTCAGATCCACCGGCGATTCATTCCCCATCGCCGCGCCCTCCGGGAGTTGGGGTGCCTCGGGCTCTGGCTCCCCGTGAAGCTCGGTCGGAAGATGCTCCAATTGGATCTCGCCGCCGTGGGCCATGATCGACGCGCGCTCGAGGACGTTGCTGAGCTGGCGGACGTTTCCGGGCCAGGGGTACTCGCGGAAGAGGTCGAGGACTTCTTCGGCGAGCGTCGGCCGTCCCATGGCGAATTTCCGCGCAAATCCCTGCAGGAAATGGTCAGCCAACAACTCGATGTCCTCGATGCGGTCGCGCAGCGCGGGCAGCTCGATCACTCCGACGTTGAGGCGGTAGTAGAGGTCGTCACGGAATGCGCCCTGACGCGACATCGCGCCGAGATTGCGGTTGGTTGCGGCGACGACCCGGATGTCGACGGGAACGGACTGGGGGGACCCGACCCGTCGGATCTCCCGGTTCTCCAGAACCCGGAGGAGCTTGGCCTGGGCGTCGAGCGGCAATTCACCGATCTCATCGAGGAAGATCGTGCCGCCGTTGGCGGCCTCGAAGAGTCCCCGATGGTCGCGGTCGGCGCCGGTGAAGCTCCCCTTGAGGTGCCCGAAGAGCTCGCTTTCGATCAGGTTGGGCGCCAGCGCGCTGCAGTTGCAGACGATGAAGGGACGGTCGGCAAGGGGAGAGCGGCGGTGGACCGCACGTGCGACCAGCTCTTTTCCGGTTCCGCTCTCGCCCGTGACCAGCACGGTCGTAGGGTAGGCGGCCAATCGCTCGATGAAACCGAAGACCTCGAGCATGCGGCGGGAGCGCGCGGCCATGCCTTCGAAGACGGTCGAATCCCGACCGCCGAGCTCGAGGATGCGCACACGCTGACGCAGGCGGCGCCGCTCGACCATCATTTCGATGGAGTGATGCAACCGTCGGCAGTCGATTGGTTTCTCCAGATAGTCGGCGGCGCCGGCCTGGATCGCCGAGACGGCGTCCTTCACCGAGGAATTCGCCGTGACCAGGATCAGCTCGGCATCCGGATCACGCAGCCGGACTTCTTCGAGAAGCTCGAGACCGGTCATTCCGGGCATGCGGACGTCACTCACAATGACGTCGACGGGAGTATTGGACAGGACCTCGAGGGCGCGATCGGCGCAGTCGGCCGTGAAGACCCGACAGCCGCGCTTGCGTAGGTGACGATCGACGATGCCGATCCAGACCTCGTCGTCCTCCACCAGCAAGACGCGTGGAGAGTCCACCCCCGGCTCGGGCAGGGGGGATGGGTACTCTTGGCGGCGATCCTCGGACATCGGGTTCCTCCGCCGCTGTCGTGCAGCAAGGCCGATGCCACATCTCTGTGTCGGAATGGACTGGATTGCAGTCCGGGTGTGCGCTTGTGGCACGGGCGTTTTTCGCGATGCGCCACTCTTGACCCACGTCGCTTGACGCGTCGCGGCAGAGCGGTTCGTGACGCAAGCGCCGCGCGCCGTCAAAATTGTGTCGGCCGCTGGAACGGGACCGCGGCCGATGGTTAGTCTAGGCGCCAGATGGACTTCGGGTTCAGCGAAGAGCAGGACCTGCTCCGAC
>JAPOLW010000663.1 GCA_029976905.1 bacterium
CCCCCTCTCCCCCTCTCCCCTTCTCCCTCCCCTCTTCCCTCCTCCTTTCTCTTTCTTCCATTCCTCTCCCCTCCGCTCTGCCCGGCCCCGCGCGGCTCTTCTCCCTCCCGCTCTCCGGGCCGCCCCTGCTCCCCTGGGGTGGGGTGTTTCCCGACCGCGACCCGTCCTGTTCAACCGGCCCCGGCCGACCCGGCGCACACCTCCGGTGCCTCGGGATGACCAACAAAGAAAGGAAGGTGCCCTACGGAGACCACTGAGAACACACCCATCGACGAGATTCGCGACGCGATCGGCCAGATCGCCGCGGTGCGCGAGCGCCCGGTGCTCGCGTTGATGACCCCGCACCTGCGGCGCGCCAAGCTCATCGAGTACTGCGATGCGATCGCGAGCCTGCCCGAGGGCGCCCCGGTCGACGTGGTGCTCTCCAGCCACGGCGGCTGCATCGATACCGCCTACGTTCTGGCCCGTGCGCTCGGCCGCCGCGGGACCCCGACGGCGGTCTTCGTTCCCCTGTGCGCCAAGAGCGCGGCCACCGTCGTGGCCCTGGTGGCCGACGAGTTGGTGCTCGGCCCGCTCGGTGAGCTTGGCCCGATCGACGCCCAGTTCGATCGCAAGCGCCAGGCGGACTTCTCTTCCCGCTGCTCCGAGCTCGCCTTCTTGAAGGCACTCGAGCAGACCGGCGAGTCTGCCGTGGACCTCTTCGAGGAGTCGATGACCCGCATCCTCAAGCGCAGCGGCATGACGCCCTTCGACGGTGCCACCAAGGCGGCCGACCTCGTCGGCGAGTTGATGGGCCGTCTCTACGGCCAGGTCGACCCGGTCCGTCTGGCCGAGGCGACACGCGCCCTCGAGGCCGGCGCGGAGCTCGCCGAGCGCGTGATGCGCCGTTATCGCCCCGAGCTCCCGACCGAGCGCGCCCGCGCCGCGCTCGCCAAGCTGGTCTATGGGTACCCCAACCACGGCTTCCCGCTCGACCTCGAAGAGATCGCCGATCTCGAGCTTCCGGCCCGCGCTCCCCAGGGCGCCGAGGCCGAGGCCATCGACCGCATGGCGCGTGTGCTCGTGCCGCTCGAGGAGGAGATCGAGATCATCGACACCTTCGTGCCCGTGCCGGCGATGAGGGAGCGCACCGAGCAGGTGGTGGGCCTGTCCGTCGATGCCTCTCCCGTGATTCCGCTCGTTTCCTGACGCCGCCCCTCCCGGGATTCTCCGGCCCCGGTCCGCCGCCGGGCCGGAGTTTCCCGGCCCCAGACGGCCGTGGCGGGTGGGCCTTCCGGTCGCGGACGGCGACGACCCGTGGGATCGGGTCTATGCGGTCGCCGACCACCGGATCGATCGTGTCCGGGTTCTGCGCGGCCGCGGCCAGGCGATGCATCCCGTTCGGGTTCCGTGCGCCCGCGGCCAGGCGATCGATCGTGTCCGGGTTCTGCGCGGCCACGGCCAGCGGGACCACTGCGGCCGGAGCCTCCGATCCTATTTCGGCGGGGTCGGGTCCAGGATGTCCGCCACGGGCGTTCTTGGCTCGAGCCCGAAGGCTCGAATGACGTGCGGAAAGAGACGCGGGCGGGCTTCGCGGGCTTCGATGTCGAAGAGGCGCTCGGCGATCGAGCGGGCAAAGTCCTCCATCTCGATGCGAACCATGTGTGCGGCCGCGGCGTCCGGGTCGGGCGGTACCGGGAAGGGTCGCAGCCCATCGACGACGAAGGGGACCTGGCGGGTCGTGACGAGTCGATGCAGCCCGGCCACGAGGAGGTGGAAGATCTCGCTGCCTGCGTCGTCACGACGATCGACCACCTCCTCGATCCAGTCGAGGGAGAAGAGCGCAACGCAGCGCGCCACCACCCCGGTCGCGCAGCGACAGAGGATCTCGATCACGTCGGCGGAGAGCTCGTGGCGCAGAGGTGCGATCAAGGCGCAGACACGGGGGTCGTTGAGACCGAGGAGCCCGCCCAGGACCGCCCCCGGGTTTGCCGTCCCGGCGCGTGCGACGACGTCGAGCACGTCACGCGGCCCCGTCATGGGATCGTCCCCGATCAGAGGCGCCAACGAGGCGTAGTCGATCGTCGCGGTCGAGGCGAGGCCGGTGTCGGGGTCGAGCGCGAGCACGGCAAACAGAGAGGTCGACGCCTGAGGCGGAAGCCCTCGCACGTAGGCCACGAGACAATCGTAGACACGATGTCGATCCGCGAGCGGACGATCCAGGAATCCGCCCTCGTACTCCGCCACGATCGCCGGGATGGTCTCGGGTCCGGGAGCGATTCCGTGACGAAGACACGCACCGACGACGCGGTCTTCGATCGCAACGAGTTCCTGCGCGCGCACGAGCGGGTCGTCGTGCAGGACGGCCTCGAGAAATCGCGTGGGATCGGTAAGACAGAGAGGTTCGCTCATGGATTCGACTCCCCGGGCGCGCTCACCG
>JAPOLW010000664.1 GCA_029976905.1 bacterium
TGAGCTTCTCGCCGATGGATGCGGCATCCTGGTTCCGTCTCGGGCCCCGGACGCGATCGCCACGGAACTTCTGGGCCTGCTCGGTAGCGAGACTCGCCGGGATGATTTGCGTGAACGCGCTGCAGCGAAAGGGCGGAGTATGGTGTGGCCAGCGGTAGCGCGATCCTACGTGCGAACCTTCGAGCGAGCACGGTCCGATCATGCGAAGCAGTCCCGGAGTGTCTTCGAGCCGATGACACTCGCCACGCGTCCGATGGAGCTCCCAGAGATAAATCTTGGGCATCTCCGTGTTTTGACCGACGACACGGGCATCATGCAGCATAGCGAGTTTTGTATCCCGCGCTACGAAGACGGGTACTGCCTGGATGACAACGCGCGTGCGCTTCGCCTGGTAACTCTCCTGGAGGAGGCGGAGGCGATAGACCCGGGCGAGGTTCGCGGGCTTGCATCTCGCTACCTGGCCTTCGTTCGCTATGCGTTCAATGCCAAGTGCGGTCGATTCAGGAACTTCATGGCCTATGACCGCCGTTGGCTCGAAGAGTGTGGATCGGAGGACAGCCACGCGCGCGCCTTATGGGCGTTGGGTAGCGTCGCGGGCCGCTCGGACGATCCGGGAAGGCAGACTCTCGCTTGCGACCTTTTCCACGCCGCGCTGCCGGCCATACTCGATTTCACGAGCCCTCGTGCATGGGCCTTCGGGCTGCTCGGGATCGACGAGTATCTCAAGGCGTTCGCCGGGGAGAGGGAGGTCGAAGCCGTGCATGCGACGCTTGGCAAGAGATTGTTCAGCCTCTTTCGGCGGGTGAGTCGGAGCGATTGGCCGTGGTTCGAGGATCGACTCACCTACTCCAATGCGCGAATTGCCCAGGCGCTCATCTCCTCGGGGCGCCGGTTGGAGCAACCGGAGATGGTTGCGGATGGCCTTCGGTCACTGGAGTGGCTTCTGCGGCTTCAGTGCTCGGAGGAAGGGTACTTTGCGCCCATCGGCTGCCAGGGCTTCTACGTGAGAGGTGGCCGCAAGGCGCTTTTCGACCAACAGCCGGTGGAGGCTTGTGGGACCATCGCGGCCTGTTTCGAAGCGGAGTCTCAGACCTCGAACGGGGATTGGCGAGGCCACGCACGCCGGGCCTTTGACTGGTTCCTCGGGCAAAACGTCTTGCAAGTTTCTCTGTACGATTCGAGAACGGGTGGCTGCCGGGACGGCCTGGCCGTAGATCGTGCAAATGAGAATCAGGGTGCCGAGTCCACGGTGGCTTTTCTGGTCTCGCTATTGGAAATGCGCCGCCCGGGCCGGAGGCTCGCAGCGACATCCGGGGCGAGGGAGGCAACGACATGAAGTCGTTGCGGCGGAGGTACGAGACGCTGCTTCATCGGCATCCGAGCAACCCGATTCTGACGGCGGCGGACTGGCCGTATCCGGCACACACGGTGTTCAATCCAGCCGCGACCCGACTTGGGGATGGCACCACCCTCCTGCTGTGCAGGGTGGAGGATCGTCGCGGGCACTCGCACTTCTGTGCGGCGCGTTCGGTCAACGGCATTGATGGCTGGATCATCGACTCAAAACCGACTCTGGAGCCGGCCCCGGAGAGCTGTCCGGAAGAGCTTTGGGGAATTGAGGACCCTCGCATTACCTTCGTCGAGGAGATCGATCGTTACGTGATTGTATACACCGCCTTCGGCAAGAGCGGCCCGGGCGTAGCACTCGCCGTCACTGAGGATTTCCATTCCTTCGAACGATTAGGGCTCGCCATGCAACCCGACAACAAGGACGCAGCTCTGCTGCCTCGTCGAGTTGGAGGCAATTTTGCGCTCGTTCACCGCCCAATGGAGGGAGATGGTGCCCACATCTGGGTCTCGTTTTCGCCGGATCTTCGAAACTGGGGAGGCCACAAGCTGATGCTCAAGGCCCGCCGGGGGGGATGGTGGGACGCAAACAAAGTCGGTCTTTCCCCACCTTTGATCGAAACCCCGGATGGATGGCTCATGATCTACCACGGAGTGCGACGGACCGGGGCGGGGTGTCTCTATCGACTCGGTCTCGCCCTATTCTCTTTGGACCAGCCAGAACATTGCATCACCCGCGGCGAATCGTGGATCTTCGGCCCGGAGGCACCCTACGAGCGCGAAGGCGACGTGGCCAACGTCGCCTTTCCCTGCGGGTACACGATTGGGGACGATGGGGACCTGCTGAGCCTGTACTACGGGGCGGCTGATACGAGTATTGCGCTCGCAACGGGTCGCATCAGTAGCCTGCTGCGATGGCTCCGTGAGAACCGGGGGAGAGACAATGGGAGGGGCAATGACCAGGAAGAGGAGGAAGAGTGAATCGCCCCGGGTTCTCCGGAGCCGTTTTTCTCTGAGTCAGGCCGCATCGGCCTGAGCGTTTTGTTCCTCGTAGT
>JAPOLW010000665.1 GCA_029976905.1 bacterium
CCGCCTGTCCGGGAACGTCGAACGAGCAGTGGGTGAACTATCCAGGGTAGGAGGGGGTCATTTCCAGGTCAACCCATTGTCGGGGCAAGGAAGAGGCCGCGAAGCTCCTGCACACCCTGGATCCGGACCTGCGCGTCGTCTTCCGTCACCACGTCGAGGTCATCCAATTCGTCATTGGGGACCCTGAAGGTCAACATGCCGAGTTGGTTCGGCCCCCGGAAGTCAAAAAGAGGGTTGTCGCCCACATAGATCGCCCGCGCGGCGTCGACGCCGAGCTTCTCGAGCAGGAAGCGGAATGGCATCTGCCCAGGCTTGTTCTCGGGCAAGGTCGACGAAAAGATGATTTCCTCGAAGAACGGGGCCAGTCCGAGCAGTCGGAGTTTGTTTTCCTGAACCTCACGCATCCCAGAGGTGATCAGGCCCATTCGGTATCGGGACGAGAGATCGCGCAGGAGTTCCGTCACACCCGGGAAGGGTGCCAGGGGTTGCCGCACGCTGCGGAAGAGCGCGAGCACATCGGGCAGTCCACCGGTCGGGTCGAGGCCGATCTCGCCGAGAATGTCGGAGAAGAGGTAGTGGTAGTGTTTCCCGTGCGCGCGGAGGATCTCTCGCAGACGCCGGCCGATCGCCTCCTGCGGTCTTCCGCTGCGCTCGGCCAGAAACGGAACGATCCGGTCGAATGCCGCCTCGAAATAGCGACCCTCGTCGTAGAGGGTGTTGTCGAGATCGAAGGCGAGGAGTTCGACGTCCCGGCAGCGCCGGCGCAGCGCCTCGACGTCGTCGCCGGACTCAGTCGCGATGGGTGGGGTCTCCGGGGGCATCGAAGAACTCTCGATAATGACGCAGCATCCGGACGCGATCCTTGATCTCTGCGTGCGGCACGTCTTCGCCCAGGGCCATCTTGACGGCGAAGTAGGCGATGTTGGCCCCGGCGGCAGAGCACAGAATCAGCGAAGTTCCTCCGCGCGGATTGATGTCATAGATGCGTGGCTCGCCGTTGCGGTCGAGCTTCATCTCGTAGTTTTGGAGGAAGCTGAACCCGAACGCTCCGCACGCCTGCTCGGCGAGCGCGATCACGTCGCGATTCATGTCGACCTGACCGACGGTCGTATTGCTGGCCGTGCCGCGGACGCGGATCTTGGGAACTGCGTAGAGCACTTCTCCATCGCGCGAGAGGACGTCGACGCTGTAGTACGTTCCCGGCAGGTACTCCATCGCGATCATCTCGGGGAAGGACTGGCCGGTGGTGCGCTCGAGTTCCTGAAGAGTTTCCTCGAGCGAGTGGATGGGCACGCCGGCCGCGCGCACGTCCGGGGCGACGCTGGCTCCCTCGCGCGCCGTGACCAGGCGAGCGCCTCGGCCTCCCTTGGAGACGGTGGGCTTCAAGAAGACGTCGATGTCCGGGAATCCCATCTCGCGCAACCCGCTTTCGACCTCACCCAGAGAGGTGATGGCGCGGAAGCCGGCGGCGGGGATGCCTTTTTCGCGGAAGAACTCGTGGTAGCGCGCTTTGTTCGAGGAGATCCGGAGCATGTCGGGGCGACCCGGCGTGATGACGCCCACGCCGGCAGACCGGAACTCGTCGATCCGCTCCGCGGAGCCGATCGCCTCCTCCTCGCCCAGGGCGTAGTAGACGTCGATGCGTTGCTCACGACAGATCTCGAGAACCCGATCGATATAGCCAGGATCCGACCGGCCCGGCACCTGAACGAACTCGTCGGCGACGAACGGCCCAATGCCGCCGCCGTCCATGTCCGCCCCGACGACGGTCACCGCACGCTCTCCATCGCCCCGCACGGCTTCCACCAGGGAAGGCCTCGTGGGATGACCGATGGAGGGGATCAGAACTCGAACATTTCGCACGAGGATACCTCCCGTAGGAAGGCGGGTATCGCCTCCACTCGAGGGTGATATCGGCGCGGTCGCCTCCAAAGTCAAGCGCGAATGAAGGGGTCGGGAGAATGCCCCGGCAGACGCGATCGCATCTGCGTTTCGCGGGTTCCGTCCGGGTTTCGCGGAGGCTCGTTCCGACGTCGGACGGCGCGGCCTCGAGGGGTTTCACGCGTGGGGGCGGATCAGATACTTTTCGCCGGTCGCCATGCGTCCATAGGCACGCAGGATCTCGGGATCCAGCGCCTCGGCGAGCGAAATGGTCCGTGCGTACGCGCTGGCAAAGGTGGTGCGGATCTCCGATGCAACCCGCTCCATCAGCGAACGACTCGCCTCGGCTCCGATCGTCTGCAGAAACGGCGTCAGCAACCAGCCCCCGCCCCCCCACGCCATACCGAAGTCTCGCCGGAGCAGGGTGGCGGATCGGTCGAGCCCTCCATAGATGTACACCTGCTTGCGAACCCCAGAGCCGTACGGGTCGAAGCCCGTGGCCGAGCGGAGCGCGGC
>JAPOLW010000666.1 GCA_029976905.1 bacterium
GGCCGCTGTTCCTCCGCTTGCAAGATACAGCCGAAGATGTCGGGAGCGCCCATGCGTCTTCAACTCCTTCAGAGCGCACTCGCTCTCTTCACCATCCTGGGGATTTCTGCTGCTCCCGTTCGTGCCGAGATCGTTGCCAACTGGGAGCTTCCGAGAGAGAACGATCCCCTCGAGGAGGATGGCCCTACGACCACTCAGGTGAGCCCCATTCAGGGCTGGGCCTACTCGACGACACCTGGCGCGACGATCAACCGATTGATCGACGTTTACAATGCGGACGACGAACTCGTCATGCAGGTGCCTTGCTGCGGGAGCCGGGGCGACGTTGCCGCCGCGTACCCTGGTGCTCCGGTTCTTTCAGGGTTTTCGGCATCGGTGAATTGGCCGGTCCTGAAGCAGGACCTGCCGGCTCCGGGGCGGCACCGCTTGCGGCTGGTCATCAAGAGTTCCGTCGGCGAAGTGCTTGAATTGGTGCGATCGATTGAAGTGAGAAAGTGGGTCAAGGAGGCCAAATTCGTAAAGGAAATGTACTTCGCCGCGCCGGCGGAGCGAACCTGCGCGGGGTTCAACACGACGAACCACGAGGGGAAGCAGGTCGCCGCGATTGCGCTGACGAACCTGGCGGCGCTCTCTGGAGATGGCGTCCTCGAGTTCTGCACCGGGTCAATCGAGCCCTACACGGGCGACCAGGCCTTCTTGATCTGGGACAAAGCCTTCCAGGGGTTCCGACTCGAACGCAGCTCCTGCGAGTTCGACTGACAGCAGACACACGTGGGACCGCGCGCCGAAGAACCGACACCTGGTTCTGGCGCGTGCGGTCCCCGCTCCGAGAGTGAGCGAGACTGGACCACGAACCCGACCGGGACGGGCGCCGAGTCGCGGCCACCTCGAGCAGGGTTTGATCAAGAAGCGCCCCAGCCAACCAGGTCGAAACATTTCGCTCCGGGAAGGTTCCTGTTCATTCCGTTTGATCCCCCCGGGGAAGGTCGCCGTGCATCCCCCCAAACGAGGAAAGCCCCCGCGCGGCGGAGGCTCTCCGAGTGGGCCGCGGGTCAGTCGTGGATCGAGCCGTCGTCGGTCTTCCTCTCCCGCAGGAGGTCGGTCGCGCCGTCGGTGACCGTGCCGTCGCCGTGCTCATTCCAATCTGCGCCCGTGAGGCATCGATCTGCCGGCGTCGGCGTCGGCGTGGGAGCCTACGATCCTTCTTGCACGCAATAGAACGGCGACGGATGATCACAGGTCAGGCCGGCGCCTGCGACCCAAATCAGGGTATCGTAGGCGCTATTCCCTACGCTCGCGGCCGATGTGGCCGTTCCATCGGTCCAGTTCGAGCAGGTGCTTCCGTCTCGGGTACAGTCCCCTCGCGACCCCGTCCATACACTGCTCTGGCGAAGGACCCCGAACTCGTCGAGCTCGATGGGCGCCGCCAGGGACTCATCGCAAAGATCGGCCACCGAGCTCCCGACGATCACGCCGTCCGTACGTGCAAAGGGACCGGCGCTCGCACCCAGGCGTCCGGGAGCGTCGACGCTCGAGGTGCTGAGGAAGGCCACATAGGTCCCTGGCAGCCCAGCCGCCTGCGCCCTTGCGTTGCACGTCGCGTCTGCACCCGCGAGGCCGCCAAGGTCTCCCGTGGAGGCCGTGCTGGTCACGAAGATACATTGATTGTCCGTGCCGCAACCTGCGAGGGGAGTCGGAGGCACCGGGCAGGCACCAGGAGCGGTCGCCTTGATTGCCTTCCAGGTCGACTCGTCATTCTTCTTGATCTGAGCGGCCGTGATGGCCGACGACTCCGCACAGTAACGGTCGGCACCCATCTCGATCTCGAAGCCCACGCCAGCCGTGCCGATCGGGCCCGTCAGGTCCGCCCGCTTGCACGAGGCCTTGATGACCTTGTCCTTGACGAGCACCGACCTACACGGATCTTCGGGCGTCCCCGCTCCCTTGTATTTGTAGCCCTTGGCACCGGCGGGCGTCCCCAGACCCGTCCAGGCCCCCGCAGGAAGGGAGAAGGACTGACAGGCACCGATGACGTCGAGGCGGCACCACTCGATCGCAGCGCCGGTGATCGTGGGGTCCGATGGTCCGGCCAGTGCGGGGATCGAGAACACCGCTCCCTTGACCTCCGGCTTGATGACGATCTTCGAGATCCTACCTGGCTTGAGAAGGTGGCTCTTCGCTGGCACCAGGATGTCGGTCGCGAAGGCGCCGGTGGTGAGCGCGAGGCTCAGAATCAGGCAGGGTCCAGATCGTCGTTCGGTTCATCGGCTCGTTCCTCGCTGAGATTCCCTCGGCACCTCGTTGCCGGGACGAGCCCAACTCACGGCAATGGCCATGCCGTGGGCGACGGGGCTGAGAAACCACGCAAGGTTGGGCCGATGGCTGAGGCGAACGAGC
>JAPOLW010000667.1 GCA_029976905.1 bacterium
TCCTGTGCTTCGCCTACCTAGACCTTGAGCTCAGGCTCCGTGAAGTGCTCCTTCCCGCCTTCATCATTACGGACCTATACCTAAGGTGTGCCTATCTAGGAATGTTGCTTCTCACGTATCCAGGCCGCGCGTGGGAGCTCGCGCACGCCGACGTGGCCTTCGGAGGCGACTTCGGAGTCGACGGGAACACACAAATCGATTCGATCGCCTACCTCTACAACCAGAAGATCGACTTCAATCCGAGCCCCTTGGAGCAATGGTTGCGCGTCCGTGCCGGTTCGGACGCGGCCTACGAGGAGAACTTCCTCCACTTCACCGAGGACACCGTCCTCGCGATCGCCAACCCAGCGCACGGCTCACGCACGCCCTTCGCCCGCCGTCCCTGGGTCGTTGGCTGGACCGCAGATCTCCTGCACGCCGGCTACTGGCTCTACCAGCAGCCGCCCTGGGATGTCGGGGCGTGGGAGCACGCCGCTGCCGGCGGGGCTCTCTTCGTACTCCTCTCGCAACCCTTCGACGAGATCACGCTCGATCTCTCAGTGGGCGCGCAAAGCGGCAGCCTGCAGATCCATTACCCGTCCGCGGTCGACGCCAACGGATTCGTCTCCGCGTGGTCGGAGCTCGAATTCTCCGATGGTTCGGAGAATCTGGCCCACAGCGGCGTCCTGCGATGGACCCCACCGGGAGACTGGCAGTGGGCCGCGCTGCACGACGGCAGCGGTGCGAGCTACGGGCACGGTCAATTCTTCGGACAGGAAATCCTCGCCGACGGCGGTCGCGTCTACGCGGTGCGGCTCTCGTGGGTGGGCGGATCGGGCGTAGCCCCGCGTCTGGCCAACGTGTCGCTGCGCGACTGGATGCCCGAGGTGGATCCGGGCGATCCGAGCCGCCGCACGGTACCGGGTTGGGACCTCGCCAACGACACCAACGCAGACGGCTACGTCGACGAGAACGAGTTCGCCCAACGCGCCAATCCGAACGCCAGCGAGCGCATGGCCTGGGAATCGCGCGCGGTCCCCCTGGGTCGGATGTGGAACGAGTCGTCGAACTGGTGCTCCGCGAATCTGTTCCGCGCCGGCCTTCGCGACGAGATCGCGCTCTACCACGCTCAGGACTGGACGGAGCGCGGCATTCGCGGTGGCTACAACGACGACCTCTTCAAGACGGTCGGTGCGAGCAACTTCGAGCCACTGTCGGGGGGCGCGATCGCGGAAAGCGTCCATCCGATCGGCAGCAGCGACCTCGAGAACGCCTACTTCCAGCGTCTCCTCGAAACGCTTTCTTCCATCACCACCGAGACCGGAAGCCCCTGGATCACCGCGAACATTTCAGCCGAGAATCTGTTCACCGATCCGGTGCGCCATGCCACCTTCGAAGCGACATCGGCTCTCTTGCGAGAAGGCTATTTGCACGCCTCGCAGGGGCTCACCGGCTACTTCGGCCTGATGAAGGCGTGGGACGTCTTCGCTGCCGCGCAAAGGGGCACGAAAAGCATCGTCCAGGTCCAGAACGAGTACGGGCGGGCGCGCCTCCTCCGCAACAAGAACAAGAGCTGGGAGTACGACCGCGAAGCCCTGCTCGCGATGTACTACCTGGCCAATGTACCCGGTTCGACCTACGTGCATCTCTGGGATCATTCGTTCCAATACGGCAGCGGCAATACCGTGCGCTGGGTGTACCCCCGAAGCGGCGTTCCGAAAAACGTCGCCTACCAACCCACCGCCTTGCTTCGTCAGAACATCGGCGTTCCCACCGGCGAGGTCCCCGAAGGCTACCAGCCGCTGGACTACATGGTCCGCACGTCGAGTGGCGGGGACTATACGTTGATTGGCAACTCTCTCGACACCGAACTCGTCCACCCCGAACTGCTGCCCGACGGACGCGTCCCGGTGGTGCCGTCGGCCATCTTCTACCTCCAGCGCGCTGCCGACCATCCCGCCGTACCGGGAGCCCCCCTGGAGGCCATTCTCGCCCGCGCCTACAGCGGCGGGATGGTGGTCTACCGAACCGACATGTTCGGAGCGAATCGCAACTTCATGAATGCCCCCCGGGTGCGCGTCACGCTGCCGCGGCGCTACCGCCGCCTGAACCGCAATGGCCGCCGCCTCGGCGCATGCTCCGCCAGGTTGGCCTTACGCGGGTACGAGGGCGCGATTCTGGTCGCAGACCCCCGGTGCGACTGAACGTTGATGCGTTGAACACCGCGCCGAGCTCGCACCGTGGGGGGGTTTGGAATGAAGCCTTGACCCCATCAGCCGCTATCCCTTACTCAAGAGGAGGGTCGGGTGACGGGGACCCGGGTCGCTTTTGCCGATGGCGAACGCCTCGGACCCGTCCTCCTCTCGGCTTTCGTCTCGGATTCGGAGGAAACCAATGACACGCACTCTCGGCCTCTC
>JAPOLW010000668.1 GCA_029976905.1 bacterium
GGGCTCAGCCGCGGGCCTCCCGGAACGAGCCACTCCCCGGGCGGCCCCCGGGCCGCCTCCCGGTTCCCTCCTCCGTGCGATGGCCGTCGGCGGAACGCCCGACGCGTGGGGCCGGGCAACCCGAAAACCCCGCATTGAAACCCATTTTCCCCATTGGTAGTCTATACCCATGCATGTCGCCCACGATGCGACCGCCCTGGAGGCGTTCCTCTTCATCATGTTCCTGCCGGACAACATCCCCATCATCGGGATGCTGGCCCTGGTCTTCTGGTTCACCTACCTCGGATTTCGCGAGGCCAGGCGCAATGATGAATTCATCCGCCAGGGACGCGAGGACGAGATCCTTCGCGACATGATGGAGTAGCGGAGCCGCAATGCCGTTTTACATCATTGCGGAGAACTGCACGGGTTGCAGCGCCTGCGAGCAGCGCTGCCCCACGCGGGCCATCTCCGGCGATCCCAAGAAGGCCTACTTCATCGAACCGTCCATGTGCATCGACTGCGGTGCCTGCGGCGTGATCTGCCCCGACGAGGCGATCCTCGACACCTACGGCAACATGACGTCGGTGCTCAAGAAGGCCGAGCGTCCCCTTGCGGTCGTCCATCCGGACAACTGCAACGGGTGTGGCGTCTGCATCGACGTTTGTCCGTTCGACTCCATCACTCCGTCGCCCGAAAACGAGGCGAGCTACCTGGGGCTGGTCGAGGTAAACGAAAAGACCTGCGTTGGTTGTCGGCTGTGCGAAGAGGTCTGCGGCTGGGACGGCATCTACATCATGCCGCACGGCGCCCGGGAAGGATTCCGGGCCGCTCTGGGCTACGACGAGGCCGACGCGACCTGAGTCGCCTGGGGTGAGCTGCGTTCGGCAGCCACCACGAGAGGGCCACGCTCGCGTACCGGCACACCCCGGTTCCCGAGGGGGCGACCCCGGATCCCGGTGGGCATCCGCCGGGGACGGCGGCGAGGCGACCTGCGCGGTTTCGTGCGCCCGCACCCCGGTCGGACCCCCGAGGGCTCGCGTTAGATGACCTTGTTCAAGGGGTATTCGATGATCCCGATGGCCCCGGCCTTGATCAGGCGCGGAATCAGGTCGCGGGCCGTGGCTTCCCGGATCACTGTTTCCACCGAGAACCACTCCTCACCGTGGAGTTGCTCGGTTGGGTAGAGGTTGGAAACCGTCGGTGCGGTCAGGCTCGGCAAGAGGCCGATCACCGGATCCAGCTGGTCGCGCCGCACGTTTAGTTTGATCCCAACCTGCGCCTGGGCTTCGAGCGCGCCTCGTAGGAGCAGGGAAATCTGCTCGAGCTTCTCGCGTCGCGCGGGGTCCCGCCAGGCATCCAGATTGGCAACGAGTTGTGGGTTCGAGGGCAGCAAGTCGCAAAGGATGCGCAGCTTGTTGGCCCGGAGGGTGGATCCCGTCTCCGTGACGTCGACGATCGCATCGACGAGACCCTCGGCGACCTTTGCCTCGGTCGCGCCCCACGAGAACTCGACCTCGACGTCGATCTTGCGCCCGGCGAAGAAGGCCCGGGTCACGTTGACCAACTCGGTGGCAATCCGTTTCCCGGCGAGATCCTCGGGGCGTTGCACCGGCGAATCATCGCGCACGACCAGAACCCAGCGCGTGCCCTGCAAGCTCACCTTGGAGTAGACGAGATCGCAGAGCGTATGAACGCGCGAGGCATTCTCCACGATCCAGTCCTGGCCGGTCACACCGCCGTCGAGAAAGCCGCTTTCGATGTAGCGAGACATCTCCTGCGGGCGCATGAGGGAGCAGCGGATTCCCGGGTCGTCGATGCTCGGAAAGTAGCTCCTCCCGCGGGTCTGGATACGCCATCCAGCCTTGGCGAAGAGTTCGATCGTCGATTTCTCGAGGCTCCCCTTCGGGATACCGAGCTTCAGCGGGGCGTCGGAGTGACTCATAGGTCCTGCTTCCGGTAGACAGCGTCGGGGTCGAAGACCGGCTCGTCGTCGACGACCCATTGGTCGTCGACCAGCCGACGAAAGAAACAGCTGCGGTAGCCCTTGTGGCAGGCAGCGCCTCCATGTTGTCGGATCTTGAGGACGATCGTGTCGCGATCGCAGTCGATCAGAACGTCGACGACCTCCTGGAAGTTGCCCGACTCCTCCCCCTTGCGCCACAGCTTCTGTCGCGAGCGGGTCCAGTAGGTGGCGTGACCCGTTCGCAGGGTCTCCCGCCAGCTTTCCTCGTTCATGTAGGCCAGCATCAAGACTTCGCCGGTTTCATGGTCCTGCGCCACGGCAGGCACGAGCCCTTTACTGAAATCCGGACCGTCCATCGTCATTCTCCGGGGAAAGGCTCGTCGTTCAGCGGCCGTCGCGCAACAGGGATTCGAGTTGTTCGAT
>JAPOLW010000669.1 GCA_029976905.1 bacterium
GGGTGACGGCGGTGGATCCCGCGACCGCCGAGGTCACCCTCGAGCTCTGGGTCCGCAACGAGGCCGGTGAGACGCTCTGTCCGGGTACCGCCCGGGTGCGGATCCGATGAGCCTGCGCGGCGTCGCGGCCCTCGTCGGCATCGGCGATACCGAGGTCGGAAAGCTCCCGGGATGGACGTCCACCGATCTGACGATCGATGCCGCCGCGCGCGCCTTGCGGGATGCGGGTCTGCGCAAAGAGGAGGTCGACGGGTTGATCACCTCCAACTCGATGGTCGATCCGCACATGTACCACGCCGAGATGATCGCGCAGACGATGCAGATCCAGCCACGATTCTGCCTCACGCTCGCCGCCGGAGGTGCATCGAGCTTCGCCGCCATCCACCACGCCGCCGCGGCCATCGCCGCCGGTCTTTGCCATACCGTGCTCGTGAGCTCGGCCGACAACCTGCGCACCGGACTCTCCCGCGAACAGGCGACCGCGCAGCAGTCCTCCACCGCCGACCCCGAGTTCGAAACCCCCTACGGCGCCCCGGTCCCCGTCTCCTACGCCTTCGTCGCGCACGCCCACATGCACGAATTCGGGACGACCCCCGAACAACTCGCGGCGGTCGCCGTCACGACCCGACGACACGCGTCCCTCCACCCGGGCGCCGAGAAGCGCGAGCCGATCACCGTCGAAGACGTGCTCGGCTCCCGCATGATCGCCGACCCGCTGCACCTCCTCGACTGCTCCCTGGTCTCCGACGGGGGCTCCGCCGTCGTGGTGACGCGTGCCGACCGCGCGCGCGACCGCCCGCACCAGCCCATTCATTTGCTCGGCTGCGGCGAGGGACATACCCACGAGCACATCTCCCAGGCGCCGAGCCTGGTCTCCTCGGCCGCCACGGTCTCGGGCGCGCAGGCGTTCGAAATGGCCGGCCTGGCTCCGGCCGACGTCGACTTCGCCCAACTCTACGACTGCTTCACCCCGGTGGTCCTCATCGAATTGGAAGACCTCGGCTTCTGCGCCAAGGGCGAAGGCGGCCCCTTCGTCGCCGAGGGCCATACCGCGCTCGGAGGACGCCTGCCGACCAATACCCACGGCGGTCTTCTCTCGCATACCCATCCGGGCAACCCCGGCTCGATGTTCGCGCTCACCGAGGCCGTGCTGCAGCTGCGCGGGGCGGCCGGCGCGCGCCAGGTCGCCGGTGCCGAGGTCGGCCTGGTGCACGCGCAGGGCGGCGTTCTTTCGAGCCATTGCACGCTCCTGCTGGGCAGGGAGACGAACTGATGGCCGCCACCGGCGAACGTCCCCGGCCGCGCCCGACCGTGGCCTCCGCGCCCTATTGGGAGGGCTGCCGGCAAGGCGAGTTGCGGCTGCAGCGCTGCGCCGACTGCCGCCGACTCCAGTTCCCGCCGCGGCGCTTCTGTTCGGGTTGCCTGGGCGACGACCTGGCCTTCGAACGCGCGTCCGGCCAGGGCCGCGTCCGCTCCTACAGCGTGGTCCGGCACCCGCTCGACGACGCCTTCGCCGCAGAGGCGCCCTACGCGGTGGCATTGATCGCCCTCGACGAAGGGCCGACGATGATGGCCGGCCTGCGCGGGTGTGCGATCGAGGACGTGCGCATCGGCATGCGGGTGGCGGTTGAATTCGAGCGACGCAGCGACGAGATCCACGTCCCCTACTTCCACCCGGCCTGAGCGCGAACTCCTCGTCTTCGCTTGTCCCCGAGGCGAATTCCGGGTACGGGTCGGGCGCCAAACGAGAGGGGGACCAAATGGCCATGGGCTCACGTATCGCCATCGTGTGGATCGTAGCGGCGTTTCTGGTCGTCGGCGTTCAGGATTGGTCGGCGGGCCAGGAAACGGCCGCCGATGCGACCTCGGGAGCCGGCACAGCGGCGGCAGACGAGCCTCCGGAGCCGTTGGCCGCACCGGACGACGAGCCGGCCATGCTCGAGAGCCGGATCGAGGAGATCCGGGTCACGGCCCGGCGGCGCGAGGAGTTGGTGCAGGACGTTCCGCTCGCGATCACCGTCCTCACCGAGAAGGAGCTCCAGAGCAGCTTCACCCGCGACCTGAGCGAGCTCACCGGGTTCAGCCCCAACGTCATCATCGATCCGGTACGCGCCGGGCCCGGCGCCACGGCCATCTCCATCCGCGGCATCAGTTTCCAGGACGTCGAAAAGAGCTTCGACCCGGCCGTCGGCGTCTTCATCGATGACGTCTACATCGGAACCACGACGAGTCAGCTGCTCAGCGACTTCGACATCGCCTCGATCGAAATCCTGCGCGGCCCGCAGGGGACCCTCTTCGGCAAGAACACGATCGGCGGCGCTGTGCGTCTGACCCGCACGCGTCCGACCGGAGAGTTGGGCG
>JAPOLW010000066.1 GCA_029976905.1 bacterium
GAGACTACGACCACGGCGCGGACCGCCTAGTCGCCCGGGGCTGGCCTTCGGGGCGCCTGGCGCGTCCCGGTACGGGCGTGCGTTTGAAACTCGCGGCTTCTCGGCAAGGCAGGGGGGCTGCGCCCGTCGGTGTGTGCTCGGTGGAACGCCGGAAAGCCCTGCGTCCCGACTGCGCCGCGGTCTTCGAGCGGCCCGGCCCACAAGAAAAAACGGCGGCGCAGCCCTGGAGCCGCACCGCCGTCGTTTTTGGTGGTTTCGTTCGCCGCCCTAGATGAGGACGGGAACGATGACCAGGGCGACGATCGACATCAGTTTGATGAGGATGTTGAGCGACGGGCCGCTGGTGTCCTTGAAGGGATCGCCGATGGTATCGCCGATGACCGCAGCCGCGTGGGCGTCGGTCCCCTTCTTCTCACCCTCGATCTTGCCCTGTTCGATCGCCTTCTTGGCGTTGTCCCAGGCGCCGCCGGCGGTCGCCATGAACAGGGCCATGAGGACGCCCGTGGCGGTTGCACCGGCCAGCAGCCCGCCCAGCGCCTCTGGGCCCAGGGCCATGCCCACGATCACCGGCGCGACCACCGCGACCAGGCCCGGCAGGATCATCTCGCGCAGGGCGGCGGCGGTGCTGATCTCCACACATCGCGCCGAGTCGGGCTTGGCGTCGGGGCTTCCCTCGAGCAGCCCGGGGATCTCACGGAACTGCCGGCGGATTTCATCGACCATCTTGCCGGCGGCCTTGCCGACCGACGTCATGGTCATGGCCGCGACCAGGAAGGGTAACGCGCCACCAATGAGCAGTCCGATCACCACCAGCGGGTCGGTGAGTTCGAGCTGGAAGCTCCCGGCTGCGGCGCCCGCGGCCTCGAGTCGTTCGTTGATCGCCGAGGAGTACGCCGCGAAGAGCGCCAGAGCCGTGAGGGCCGCCGAGCCGATGGCGAAGCCCTTGCCGATCGCCGCGGTCGTGTTGCCGATGGAGTCCAGGCTGTCGGTGATCTTGCGGGTATCTTCCCCGAGGCCGCCCATCTCAGAGATGCCACCGGCATTGTCCGCGACCGGTCCGTAGGCGTCGACGGTCATGGTCACCCCGACGGTGGCCAGCATGCCCATGGCCGCGAGCGCGATGCCGTAGAGGCCGGCGGACTGATTGGAGAAGTAGATGCCGATCGCGATCAGGATCAGCGGCACGAAGACGCTCTCCATGCCGACGGCCAGACCGGTGATGACATTGGTTGCAGGCCCGGTCTTGGAGGCCTCGGCGATGCGCGCCACCGCCCGGGTGCGCAGGCCCAGAACGCGGTCGGCCGAGGTGTAGTACTCGGTGGCGAGACCGATCGCGATGCCTACGAGGCTGCCGGTGATGACCGCCCACAGCGGCTCGAATTGCCAGCCGAACGCGAACAGCACGACGCCGCTCACGATCCAGAACAGGACGGCGCCGATCAGCGTCGTATTGCGCAGTGCACCGGCGGGCTCGGAATTCTTGAGCCGGTTCATGGAGAAGATGCCGACCATGCTCGCGCCGAAGCCGACGACCGCCAGGACCACCGGCAGCGACATCAGCATCAGACGGTCGTCGCTCGTCAGGATGTGGCCCTCCGGGAAGATCTTGCCGGAGGTGCTCGACGTCACCGTGGCGCCCAGCACGATCGACGCGATCAACGAGCCTACGAAGGACTCGAAGATGTCCGCGCCCATGCCCGCGACGTCGCCGACATTGTCGCCGACGTTGTCCGCGATCACGCCGGGGTTGCGCGGGTCGTCCTCGGGAATGCCCGCTTCGACCTTGCCGACGAGGTCCGCGCCGACGTCGGCCGCCTTGGTGTAGATCCCACCGCCGACGCGGGCGAACAGAGCGATGCTGCTCGCACCCATGCCAAATCCGCTGATGTATTGAACGGTGTCGGGGCTGCTTCCCCACACCATGTACATGACGGCGATGCCGAGCAGCCCCAGGCCGCCGACGCACAGGCCCATGACGGCGCCGCCGTTGTAGGCGACCAGCAGAGCCGCACCGGCGCCGCTCTGGCTGGCGGCCATCGCCGTGCGGGTGTTCGCGGTGGTGGCCGAGCGCATCCCTGCGAAGCCCGCCGCGACGCTGGACGCGGCCCCGAGCAGGAAGGCCAACGGCGTTTGCCAGCTTTCGGTCGCGACCGAAAGAAGACCGGCGACGATGATCACGAAGACCGTGAGAACGCGGTACTCGGCGCGCAGGAACGCCATGGCGCCGTCCTGGATCTGACGGCCGATGTCGGCGATCTTCGGATCGTCGACCCGCACCGCATCCACTTCGCCATAGAGCTTGCGCGCCGTCCGAAGGCCGTAGAGCGCGACGAGGATCGCGACGGTTCCAAGAATGTAGGGTCCGACTAAATTCATGTTGCCACCAGTTTTTTATGGGATCGCGCGCCGCTGGGAGGCGGCGGACCGATCCAGAGCCACACGGGATCTATTAGAAAAAGGCGAGTATAGAACCAGGGTTAGTTAGCCTAACCAATGTTGCGAGACAAGACGGGGAACCCCTCTCCCCACAGCACTGCGTCCGTGGCAAAAAACTTCCATGAGCGGCCAAGGAACGACCAGGCGTACGCTTTCCATCGACATCGGCGGCACCGGACTGAAGGCCATCGTCCTGGATTGCAACGGCGTCGCCGTCGACGAGCGCCAGAGGGTGCCCACGCCGCAGCCCGCGACGCCCCGGGCGATTCTCGATGCTCTGCGTGGGTTGATCGAGACCCAGCCGGAATTCGACCGGGTCTCGGTCGGCTTTCCCGGGGTCGTGCATGACGGTGTGGTCTGGACCGCGCCCAACCTCGATCCGGGTTGGCGCGGTGTCTCCCTGGCCAAGGCCCTCCAGGACGTGACCGGAAAGCCCGTCCGGGTGGCCAACGACGCAGACGTGCAGGGGTATGCCAGCATCGAAGGCTCGGGGGTGGAAATGGTCCTCACCCTCGGGACCGGTCTGGGATCGGCTCTCTTCGTCGACGGACGGCTGGTGCCGAATCTCGAATTGGGGCACCACCCCTTCCGCAAGGGCTGCACCTACGAGGAGCGTGTCGGCAAGGCGGCGCTCGCCGCGGTCGGGAAGAAGAAGTGGCGCAAGCGCGTCTCCCGGGTCATCGCGCAGATCGAGCCGATCTGGAACTATCGGCTGCTTCACGTCGGCGGCGGGAATGCAAAACTTCTGGTCGTCGACGATCTGCCCGCGAACGTCCGCTTGCACTCCAATCTTGGAGGGGTGCTTGGCGGCATTGCGTTGTGGCGCGACTGACCCTCGGCGCACACTGGTCCCCGGTTTCGACGGCCGTGGCGCTCGCTCTCCGTTGCGGCCGCGTTGCAATCGTTTGGGAAAGGGCCATACTCCCTCTTCCGCCGGTCAAAGCATTCGAAATCGGAAGCGTCCCCGCCCGGGGTTTGATCGAGAGCGGACCTTACATCGTTCGCCTGAACGAAGCTCGAAAGGAGACGTCCGATCATGAAGAAGCAGATCCTTTTCCTCCTCGTCGCGGTCCTTGCTGGTTCGGCCTGCGCGACTGCGAAGAAGCCCCTGGTCAATCGCGTGCTGACAGCCCAGGAGCAGGCCGCGCTCACGCCCGACCAGGTGATCGCCATCCTCGACGAGGGTAATGAGCGCTTCGTCGCCGGCACCGTCACGAGTCGCGATCACTCCGCGCAGGTCCGCCTCGCGGCCGAGGGGCAATTCCCGAAGGCCGTGGTGCTCTCCTGCCTCGACTCACGCGTGCCGGTCGAAGACGTCTTCGACCGCGGGATCGGGGACATCTTCGTGGCGCGGGTTGCGGGCAATTTCGAGAATACGGACATCCTCGGCAGCATGGAGTTCGGCACGAAGGTGGCGGGCGCCAAAGTCATCCTCGTCATGGGACACAAGGATTGTGGCGCGGTGAAGGCGACCATCGACGGAGCCGAACTCGGCAACATCACGGCGATGCTCGAGAACATCAAGCCCGCGGTCGAAGCCGTTCCGGGTTTCGACGGCGCGCGGATCAGCTCGAACGCGGAGTTCCTGCATGCCGTCGAGAGAGCGAATGTCTCCGAAACGGTGCAGCGAATCCGCGAGAGAAGCCCGATCCTGCGCGACATGGAGAGCGCCGGCCAGATCAAGATCGTCGGCGCGCTCTACGACATGGGAACGGGACGGGTCGAGTTGCTCGACTGAGCAGGGGGTCGGCCGGGCGCCCCCACGGGCGCTCGGCCCCCGGGGCCTTGCTGGGGGCTCGCGTCCGGCGGCGAATCCTGGCAAGAACCCCGGGCGATGGCTTCCGTTGCCGCCACCAACCCGCGCGAACTCTCCGCAGGATACAAGCGCTTCGTCCTCGTCCTGCTCGTCGTCGTCTACGTCTTCAACTTCATCGACCGCACGATCCTGTCGATCCTGCTCGAGCCCATCAAGGCCGAATTCGACCTGAGCGATACCCAACTGGGCTTCCTTTCGGGGCTGGCCTTCGCGCTCTTCTACACCATCCTCGGTATCCCGATCGCGCGCTGGGCCGACCGCGGCGTGCGCCGCACGATCATCGCTCTGGCCGTCTTCACGTGGAGCGGGATGACGGCCCTGACCGGCCTGGCGCAGAATTTCACGATGCTGCTCGCCGCCCGGATCGGGGTCGGGATCGGTGAGGCCGGCTGCAGCCCACCGGCGCACTCGCTTCTTTCCGACTACTTTCCTCCCGAGCGTCGTGCGACCGCGCTCGCGACGTATTCGCTCGGCATCCCGATCGGCGGTGGCATCGGATATCTCGCGGGGGGTTGGCTTGCGCAGTGGTTCGATTGGCGGACGGCCTTCGTCGTCGTCGGGCTACCGGGGCTCCTGCTCGCAGGAATCGTCCAGCTCACGCTGCGCGAGCCCGTGCGTGGAGCCTACGATGATGCCCCGACCCCGGGTGGGTCGGCCGTGCCTCTCGGACAGGTCATCGGCTTCATGATGTCGCTGCGCTCGTTCCGGCACATGGCAATGGGCGCCGCCCTGCACGCCTTCTACGGATACGGTGCCGGCGCCTTCAACCCGGCCTTCTTCGTACGCTCGCACGGTCTTTCGACCGGCGAGATCGGCACCTGGCTCGCCGGCATCGGCTTCACCGGCGGCGTGCTCGGTACCTACCTCGGAGGGTTCCTCTCCGACCGCATCGCCCATCGGGACGTGCGTTGGTATATGTGGCTGCCGGCACTTTCGACGGCAATCTTCCTGCCCTTTGCGTTCCTGCTCTATCTCTGGCCGACGCCGCATGCCGCGCTTCTTCTCGCCCTTCCGGGCACTTTTCTCGGCAGCATGTACCTCGGGCCGACCTTCGCGATGACCCAGACCCTGGTGCGTCCCGAGATGCGAGCACTCGCCTCGGCGATTCTGCTCTTCATCATCAACCTGGTCGGCCTGGGATTTGGCCCGCAGGGTGTCGGCGTTCTGAGCGATCTGCTCCATCCGACGCTGGGTGTCGAGTCCCTGCGCTACGCGCTCCTGGGCACGTCGGTCGTCTGCGCCCTGTGGTCGGTGCTCCATTATACCCTCGCGGCACGGACCCTCGCGCAGGACCTCCAGGCGAAGGATCGGGATGCCTCGAATGTCTAGACTCGACGGAAAGGTCGCCTTGATCAGCGGTGCCGCCGGGGGGACGGGAGCCGTTCTCTCGCGCGTCTTCGTCGAGGAGGGCGCGCGGGTGGTTCTCGGTGACGTGCGCTCGGAGGAGGGGGCGGCGGTTGCCACGGAACTCGGACCGGCGGCAGCCTTCGTCGAGCTCGACGTGACCCGCCCGGAGAGTTGGTCGGCGGCGACGCGGGAGGCCGAGGATCGTTTCGGTGGTCTCGACGTCCTCGTGAACAACGCCGCGGTCCTTCTGCTCGCGTCGATCGAGGACACGTCGCCCGAGGAGTTCGAGCGGATCGTTCGCGTGAATCAGATGGGGCCGTTTCTCGGCATCCGGGCGGTGGTCGAGCCCATGAAGCGGCGTGGCGAGGGATCGATCGTCAACATCGCCTCCACCGATGGCATCAAGGGCATGAATGGCGTCGCCGCCTACGCCTCGAGCAAGTGGGGGCTCCGGGGATTGACCAAGTCGACCGCGATGGAACTCGGAAAGCACCGCATCCGCGTGAATGCGATCTGCCCCGAAGCGGGCAATCCAAACATGAGTGCTCCTTTCTTTCCCGGAAACCCCGACCTCTCGGAGGTTCCCCATCAGATGATGCAGGCGATTCTCAAGTCGCCCGAGGGCGTCGAGCCCGCCAGCCGGATTCGTGACGTCGCCCACGTAGCGCTCTTCCTCGCGTCCGACGAAAGTCGTTCGTGTACGGCCGCGGATTTCGTGGTCGATGCGGGGCTGACCGCGGGGCACATCCAACCGGGCGTGCCCGGGGCCTGACCGATCGCGGCCGAGCGGCGAGAGCCGTGTGGGTGCCTGCGGCTTGGCGCCATGCGTCCGGTATGCGAGCGTGGCCGCGGGGGGGATCTCTTCATGTCGGAGCAGGATCGGGAGCATCGCCCGACCCGGGTTGCCGCGCTGAGCGGCGGCTCCTCGGGAATCGGGCGCGCCATCGTCGAGGCTTTCCTCGCGCAGGGATGGAAGGTCGCCTTCGGGGCGCGCCGCGCGGATCGCGTCGATGAGGCCGTCACCGCCATCGGCGCGGAGCCCAATCGCCTGTTCGGCGGCGTGCTCGACGTCCGCGACGCGGATTCGATCGACGCGTTCTATGACGCCGCGGGCGCCGCCCTCGGACCGATCGACATCGTCGTGAATTGCGCCGCGCACGCGCGGCCGGGTGCGTTCTACGAGTTGTCGCCGGAGGAAATCCGTTCCGAGATCGATTCGGGCCTCGTGGGCGCGCTCCTCTTCTCGCGTCGTGGCGTCCTCGACATGCTCGCGCGCAAGGCGCGTGGCGACGTGATCTTCATTTCTTCGACGACCGCGACAGTACCCTGGCCCTTCCACACGCCCTACGCCGCCAGCAAGGCGGGCGTGGAGCAGGCAGCGCGATCGATCTCGCTGGAACTCGAGGGGACGGGAATCCGCTCCACGGTGGTGCGCCCCGGGAATACCCTCGGCACGGACTGGGCTCGGGACTGGGATGCCGAATCGATGGGCATCGGCGAGCGATGGCAACGGCTTGGGCTCATCCGTCACGACGGATTCATGCAGACGGAGAACGTCGCCTACGCCGTGGTCGCCGCCGTCTCTGCGCCGCCAGGGTTCCAACTCGACCACGTCTCGGTGCATCCCGAGGCACCCAAAGTCTGATCGGTCCGGATCGGTCGGGTCCGCGTTGGTCCGGGTCCACCGGTCGGGAACCGAGGTTTTCTCGTTCTGATCGGACGGCTTTGCGGTGTCCGCTTTCTCCCGTAGGCTCTGCTCTCATGGAAGAGATCACGCCATATGTGAAGGTGTTCATCGCGATCTTCGTCCTGGTCAATCCGCTCGAGGGCGTCCCGGTCTACCTGGGTCACACGCAGTCCATGACCCCGGCGGAACGCCGTGGCATCGCCCGCACCACGGCGGTATCGATCGCGATCGTCCTGTGGATCTCGATGGCGGTCGGCGGTCTTCTTCTGCAATTGCTCGGCATCGACGTCGGCGCGTTCACCGTCGCCGGAGGCATCCTGATCTTCTTGATCGCGCTCCAGATGGTGCTCGGGCCGGGCGGGGCCGACCTGGGCGGCTCCTCGGGGGGGAGCGACGGAGGTAGCTTCGCGATCGTTCCGCTTGCGATTCCGCTGCTGGCCGGCCCGGGGCCGATCAGCAGCGTCATCGTCTACGCGTCCAAGGGCATTACGCACCAGGGTGGTTCATTGCAGGACGATCTCGTTCTAGCCGCGATCATCCTCGTCGTTGCGATCGCCGCGTTCGCGGCTCTCGCGGTTGCCGACCCGGCGCGCCGCGTGCTGGGCGACACCGGGATCAGCGTGTTTACCCGGGTGTCGGGTCTCCTGGTGGCGGCCATCGCCGTTGGGATGGTCCATGAAGGACTCGGGATGCTCTACCCCGGCCTCCTCGGTCCGGCGGGCTGACGTCGCTGGGGGATCTCTCGGGCGGCAGAGGCCGAAGCGCTTCGCGATCGGTTGCTGCCTGCGAGTGGGGCGAAATCAGAGATCGGGCCGGACGTCACAGGTCCCG
Source organism: bacterium (assembly GCA_029976905.1). Taxonomy (GTDB): domain Bacteria; phylum Desulfobacterota; class Binatia; order UBA12015; family UBA12015; genus VGTG01. The sequence continues at coordinate 8,118 of JAPOLW010000066.1, forward strand.
GGAGCGCGCTGCTTCTGCCCGAGAAAGCGGGTCGTGTCGTCGGCCGATCCCGCCGCGGCGGTCGCACACCACGGCGTGGTGGCGCCGAGTCGAATGCGCACCGAGAACGAGCCGTGCGGTGCGCCCGACAGCTCGGGGAGGCCCGCCCCCTTGCCGACGATCTTGAGCTTCCCGGCCTTGAGCTTGGCCGCCTTGATCGGCCCCCAGGTTTGCTGCTTGTCGGAGTAGCGATACTTCGCTCGGTCCCCGGAGCCGGAGATCGACCATCCCTCCGCCGGAAGATGCAGACGGGAATAGTCGTTCGCGTCGCCGGTCGATGCGTAGATCTCGACGATCATGCCCACCTTGGAGGGGTCGCTTTCGCTCCCCGCGGCGGGGAGAGCGAGCGCGTCGGCGCCTGCTGCGGCCTGTGCCGCGAAGGCCAACTTACGCCGCTCCGGTTTGGCAGGGTCGTCCTTGAGCAGCAGCCGCTGTGAGAGCATCGGTTCCGCGGGCACATCCCATACCATTCGATCGAGGAAGCGGCTGGAGAGTTCGCTGACGCTCAATCCGTCTACGAGCTCTCCGAGGAAGGAGCAGTGCCAGCCTCCTGCGAGCCGGTAGTACTCGATGGGCACCAACGCGGCGTCGTACCAATTGGCAACCACGTCGGCGAGGATGACGGGGACGGTTTGGTCCCCCTCGGTATGGATCAGGAGCATCGGCGGGTCCGTGGGGTCGGTGGCGTAGGGGCTGGCGCCGCCGCAGTAGTTCAGGGAGGCCTGGATCTTCGACGATTCTCCCGGGTTGTTGATGGCCAGCGGCTCGTCACCGGGCACTTCGGTCAGATAGGTCTCGGCCCCGTCCAGGCCGGAGATGGCGAGGTTACCTACGGTGATGCCGCCGGCGGAGATTCCGGCCGCGAAGACGAAGTTGGGGTCGATTCCGTAGACTTCGGCATTCGCCCGCAAAAAGCGCACGGCGCGCGCGGCGTCGACTGCGGCGGCGTGCACGGCCGGCGCGAGGCCCGGGTTGGTGGGCCAGAAGGTATAGGCCGGGTCTGCCCTCGGGTTCTCGCCCTGGAGTCGGTAGCTGATGGATACGGCGACGTAGCCTCGCGCGGCGTAGTATTGCCCGTATCCGGCCATGCTGCCCCTCGATCCGCCGGTGAAACCGCCCCCGTGGACCAGGACCATCGCGGGCTTGAGCGGGTCGGTGTTGCCAATGGGCTCGTAGAGCGTGAGTTGGAGGTCCTTCAGCGTGGTGCCGCCGTTGACCCTGCCCTGGCCGTAGGTGACGCCGTCGGTGACCTGAACGTCCCACCTGGCCTCGTTGTACGAAGCGAGGGCACGATCCGGCCCGGCGACCCCAATGGCCAGCAAGGTACAGGCCATTGCGGTTGCCAGATGTCGTCCAAAAAATCCGTCGTACATCGAACCCGGATCTTAGGTCGTCCGCGATCGCGGGGGAAGCGGGTTTATGAGTCGAGCGTCGTCCGGGAGCTTTCCGGAGAGCGACCGTGGAGCGAAACAGGCTCCACGGTCGCCTCCGGGTCTCACCGGCAGGACCGGATGCCGCGTCTCTTCCGGCAGCTGCCCGAGCAGCAATCCGAGGCCGTCGAGCAGAGTTCTCCGGAGGACAGGCATGTCGAGGGGCAATCGACCGCATCGGCCGCGTCGATCAAGCCATCGCAATCGTTGTCCTGTCCGTCGCTGCAGAGATCCGCTTCCGTTGCAGGCGGAGTGCCGCAATCTTGCGCGCAGGTGCAGGAAGTCTCATTGCCATTGCACAGGGCGTCGCCGCAGAAAGGCTCGGGTGGCGGCGGGCCGCAATCCTGCTCGCAGGTGAACCCGTCCTCCGGGCTGTCTGCCGTGCAGGTGCCGTCTCCGCAGCAGAAGCTCCCGCCCGGAGTCGACGTCGTGGTGCAAGCCGAGGCTCCGCCGCAGACCGGGTCCGAGCATGGAACGGGATTTTGGCCGTCCCCGTCACCGCAACAGTAGCGCCGCGAAGGTTTGCCGCCCTGGCGGCCCGCACAATCAGCCGCGCACGAGACGCAGTCCTCGCCGTCTCCGGCCTCGCAGATCCCGTTTCCGCAGACCGCACCGCCGAGGTCGCCACTGATGCAATCCTGGGCACAGGTCGCGCAGGTTTCCCCGACGCTGCATACGCCGTCCTCGCAGGCGCTGAGATCGAGCTCGCAGGACGCGGTGCATCCGGGGGTGCCGATGCAACCGCCGCAGGAGCTTCCCGGTGCCAGCGCAATCCCGTCGCACGCCTCGCCCGCATCGAGGACACCGTTGCCGCACAGACTGGCAAACTCCGCCGAGCAGGTGCGGTCGACGTCTACGGTGACCACGCCGTCGCTCGAACAATCGCCGCCCCAGCCGACGAACACGCTCCCCGCGTCCGCCGAGGCGGTGAGGGCGACCACCGTGCCCTCGGGGTAGGTCTGCGCGCAGTCGTTCCCGCAATCGATGCCGTCGCCGGTGACGCGGCCTGTTCCACCGCCGATCTTCTCGACCGTGAGCTGTGGATCCTGGGTTACCAGGGCAACGCAGGCGGGATCTCGCGACAGGACGTGCGCGTACATCCTGTTGGGCACACGATCGGCGGCGATTCCGTAGGGATGTCCCAGACCGAGGGTGAGGTTGATGTTCGAGAGGCCGCCGCTCACCTGGTGGCAGTAACTCATGATGGTGCCCGGTCTCTGGCTCGTGGTTCCGCCCGAAAGGGAATTCAGTCCGGGAAGCCCGATCGCGTTGCCGCAACCGTTCGCGCTAGTGTAACAGAGGTCGACGGGCTGGCTGACGCCGCCGATTCCGCAGTAATCCTGCGTATGGGACGAGTTGAAGTTGTGGCCGATCTCGTGGGGAATGACGAACGAATCCCAGATGCCGGCCGGTGAATTGATGTCGAAGTTCCCGGTGAGACTCGCGCTCAGCCCGTATCCGTAGGTCGAGTTGCATACGACACCGACGTACGCGATCCCGCCGCCGAGGGGCTTTCCACTGAGCATGTGGCCGATGGCGCGCTCGACGCCGGTCTCGTTGGCGTTCCAGTAGTCTCGGTACTCATAGAGCGCATTGTCGGTCCCCGAAGTGACGGTCCAGGGGTCGCTCGCGGTCCCGTTCGGCCAGATGCGGACGAAGGGGATGTGGAGGCACGTATTGGCCTCTGCCTCGTAGATGCTCGAGGTGAAGTTGATGATGTCGCCCACGTAGCCGAGCGTGCCCTCGGCGGTGCCGAATTTGTTGTAGAGTTCCGCGTCGGTCTCGATGGCGATGCCCACGCAGTTGGTCACGTTCGCGGGGAGAGCGGCGAGGCGGGGAAGGGCTGCAGTGTCGTCTCCGCCGACCGCGAGCTCTGCATGCTGATCCACGCCGCACTCGAAGGGCGGGAGGTTCTTCAAGTCCTTCGGACGGACCTTTCTGGACTGAAGCCCGGGCTTGCGACCGCGTGGATCGGAACCGAGCATCCAGGTCGAGTCGCCCGAGATCGCCAATCCGCGCATTTTCCCTTTTGCGGGCACGGTGAGCGCGACGGTCGAATTCGGTCGACCGGCCATCGTTCCCCGGAAGTAGGCGTTGTCGGGAAGATCACTCCGGTCGGCGCCCACGACCACGACGTCGCGGTCGAAGACAGCGACACGCTCGAGTTCCAGATCGACCTTCTCGCGCCGTCCCAGCGCGAGACCCGTGACGCGTAACTTGCCGCCCTGGGGGACGCCCCGCGCGACCTCGGGCAGGTCGACGTCGCCAGCGCAGCGAGTCGTGCAGGCGTGGCCAGTGCTGCGGCGGAGGCGGCTGGGGAGGTCACCACGATCAGCACTTGCGAGTCGAACTCGAAGTTTGTGTTTCAGCCCGATCCCTTCTTC
>JAPOLW010000670.1 GCA_029976905.1 bacterium
CGCCGCGACCGACGCCGAGCGGGTCGCCGCCCTGGATCATGAAATTCGGGATGACGCGGTGGAAGACGGTGCCCGCGTAGAATCCCGAACTCGCATATTCCAGGAAATTCTTCGTGCTGATGGGCGCTTTCTGGACGTCCAGCTCTGCCACGATCGTCCCCATCGCCGTCTTGATCGAGACCACCGGGTTCCCCGCGGCCGCGCTGGCCTTGGCAGCCTCCTCCGCCACCACGGGGGACGCGCCCACGAGCAGCGTCAGGGCCATCAGGAGAGCCGGGATCTTCCAACGGGACCGGGTCATGGAGTCCTCCTTCACGACGCACGCCTAGGACGCGGTCGCCTTCCTCTTTGGTCGCATCGATTGCGCGAGGATCTTCTTGCGGATGCGGATCGACGTCGGCGTCACCTCGACCCGCTCGTCATCGTCGATCCAGTCCAGCGCGTCTTCCAGTCCGACCTGGCGTGGCGGCGTCAGACGGATCGCCTCGTCGCGACCGGCGGCGCGCACGTTGGTCAACTTCTTCTCCCGGCAGACGTTCACGTCGAGGTCGCCGGCCCGGGAGTACTCGCCGATGACCATGCCCTCGTAGACCGGCGTGCCGGGCGCCAGGAAATGCATGCCCCTTTCCTGTAGGTGGAAGAGCGCGTAGGGCGTCGCGACCCCGGCGCGATCGGAGACCATGGCGCCGTTGGTGCGTCGCTGGATGTCACCGGCCCAGGGCGCGTATCCGGCGAACATCGCGTTGATGATCCCGGTGCCGCGGGTGTCGGTGAGGAACGGGGACCGGAAACCAATCAGCCCCCGCGAGGGCACCGCGAACTCGAGGCGCACACGACCCGAGGCCGGCGGGCCCATATGCGTCATGGTGCCCTTGCGCATCGACAGAAGTTGGGAAATCACCCCGACGAACTCTTCGGGAATGTCGATGATCGCGGTTTCCATCGGCTCTTCGATGCGTCCGTCCACCTCGCGCGTGACCACCGTTGGCTTGGAGACCTCGATCTCATAGCCTTCCCGGCGCATCGTCTCGATCAGAATCGCGAGTTGAAGCTCGCCGCGCCCACATACCCGGATCCGATCGGGCGAATCGGTATCCTCGACTTTGAGGCTCACGTTGCGGTGGGCTTCGTTCTCGAGGCGCTCGCGAAGTTTGCGCGACGTGACGTAGCGCCCCTCCTTGCCGGCCCAGGGGGAGGTATTCACACCGAAGACCATCTCGATCGTGGGCTCGTCGATCCGCAGTCGCGGCAGCGCCCTGGGGTCATCGCGGTCGGAGACGGTATCGCCGATCTCCACTTCTTCGATTCCCGCGAGTGCGACGATGTCCCCGCCGGACGCTTTCTCCAGGTCGACGCGCTTGAGACCGGTCCAGCCGAAGACGTGCGTCAGCTTGCAGGGTGTCCGTGCACCATTCGGTCCGCACAGGACATAGGCCTGCCCCGGGACGAGTTCGCCCGTGCGCACCCGGCCGAGGGCGAGTCGGCCGACGTACTCGTCGTAGGCAAGATTGTTGACCTGGAACTGCGTCGGCTCACCCTGCGGGACCTCGGGGCCGGGCAGCGCCTCGAGAATCAACTCGAAGAGGGCGCGCAGATCGTTGCCCGCATGGGCCAGTTCCCGCGTCGCCGTGCCCGCCTTCGCGTTGGTGTAGACCACGGGGAACTCGAGCTGTGCCTCGCTCGCGTCGAGATCGATGAAGAGGCCATAGATCTCGTCGAGGACCTCGGCGATGCGCGCGTCCGGACGGTCGATCTTGTTGATACAGACGATCGGCGTCAGTCCGGCCTCGAGCGCCTTGCGCAGGACGAAGCGGGTCTGGGGAAGTGGTCCTTCCGAGGAATCCACCAGCAGGATCACGCCGTCGACCATGGCCAGGGTGCGCTCGACCTCGCCGCCGAAGTCGGCGTGGCCGGGGGTGTCGACGATGTTGATGCGGACGTCGCGGTAGACGATCGAGGTATTCTTGGCCAGGATCGTGAGACCGCGCTCCCGCTCGATGGCGCCCGAGTCCATCACGCGCTCGGCGACGTTCTGATGGGCCCCGAAAATGCCGCTCTGGTGCAACAAGCCATCGACGAGGGTCGTCTTGCCATGGTCGACGTGCGCGATGATGGCGATGTTGCGGACGTCGCTTCGACGAGGAGCCGTCGCGGCCGCTTCCGAGGTGGCAATCACGAAGCCGCGCTAGCAAACCACCTGAACCGATGCCACGCGCGGCCGCTCGCACGGTCGGGATTCGAGCGGGGCGGCCGTCGAAACGTCGGCCCCGGGCGCGGACGGTCCCGGGCCAGCCCGTCGGTGGGGGGCCGAGGCGAAGGCGGTCCCGGGCCAGCCCGTCGGTGGGGG
>JAPOLW010000671.1 GCA_029976905.1 bacterium
GCGGAGATGGAGAAGGAGTACGCGGGCTGGGTTCGTGAAAACTGGAACCATCCATCGATCGGGTGGTGGGATGCCGCGAACGAGACGAATAGCCCGCTCCCCTACGAGCTGGTGCCCAGGCTGCGCGCGCTCGACGAGACGCGCGCGTGGGAGTCGGGCAGCTATGGCCCTCCCGATCGGCCCGACGACCCGCTGGAGGAACATCCGTACCTCCTGAACGGGGCGTCCTTCATGAACGCCAATGCGCGGGACTATGATCTGGAGGACCTCGACGATCATCCCGGTATCCCTCCGCTCAAGGCGGGCGAGGGCCTCTTCTCGAGCTGGAATGGACCGGGCCATGCGGACCACCCCTACATCAACAACGAGTACGGTTGGCTTTGGCATACCCGGGATGGGAGGAAGCCGACCCCGATCACGGCTGGCGCCTACGATCGTCATGCGCCCGGTCGGGAGCTCTCCCCGCAAGAGCGTCGCGAGATGTATGCCTACCTCGTTTCGGAGCTCACGCTTTTGTGGCGCAGTCGAAGAGGGTACGCCGGTGTTCAGCACTTTCTCTACCTTGGAAAGTGCACCGACCCGGACACGGTTCGCGGCGATTGGGAGCCAAAGGAAGCAAGCAATACCTGCGACAATTTCGTCGATGTCGAAGCCCTCGACCTCGAACCCCGCTGGCGCAGGTATGCCCGTGACGCATTCTCGCCGGTTGGGATCTATCTCGAACGCTGGTCGAGCGACTTCTACGCTCGGGGCGAGCGGGTCGAGGTGCCCGTGACCCTCATCAACGACGAATACGAAGACGTTCCGGTCACCGTGCGCCTGCTTGCCCGGGATCCGGGCGGGCGTCTGCTGGCTTCGTCCGGGGGTCGATCCCTCCTGCTCCCGCCGCTCGGACGAGTGGAAGAATCCATCGCCCTCGACATTCCGTCCGACGCGACCCTCGTCTTGTTCGCGGAGCTCGAGGCGGAAGGGCGGCCGAAGGTCTCCAGTCGGCGAAAACTTGCGTTGCCGCATCCGGGGGCCTCGATCCAGCCCTGAGGTGCGCTTCGGGCCTCTGGCCCCTCCGCCCCGCTGTGGCGCGACACGACTTCTCCGCGGCTCCCGGGGCGCGGCGATCCGTCGTCGCGAGGGGAGAGCGTCGTCGGGCCATGCCCCGTGCTCCGGAGAAGCCGCTCGTGAGGTCGGGGGGAGCGGTGCCGAAGGCGGCCTGTACGCGAGGCTGCGCGGCGTGACCGCGAATGGCGTCTTTCACGGGACGAGAACGAGGCCGGCGGAGAGTGGGCCATCCGCGGGGTCAGAGGCGATTGAATCCAGGAATGAAATGACCGGCCGTGGCGCCGTTGTCGACGGGGAGTTCGACGCCGGTGATGTGGGCCGCTGCGTCCGAGGTCAGGAAAAGCACGGCATCGGCGATCGCCTCGGGGGGTGCCCCCCCCGGGATCGCCCGATCGTTTTGGTAGGCGATGGTTTCGTCGAGGAACGTGACGATCCGCTCCATCCATGGTGCGTACATTTCGGGATTGCCGCCGCCGCTGGCGACGTAGTTTACCCGGATGCCGTCACGGCCGAGTTCGAGGGCGGCTGCTTTGGTGAGTCCCCGCAGGCCAAACTTCGACGTCACATAGGCGCTGAGACCGTTGTTGCCGAAGAGACCATCGACCGAGCCGACGTTGACGATCGCGCCGCCTCCGCCCGCGATCATGTGGGGGACCACGGTGCGGGTGCCCAGGAAGGGCCCCGTCGTATTCACGTCGAGTACGCGTCGGAAGGTCTCGGGCGTGGTCGAAGCGATCGCGCCCATGTGTAGAACGGCGGCGTTGTTCACCAGGACGTCGATGTGGCCGTCGGCCTCGATGACCTGGCTTGCGACGGCATTCCACTGCGCCTCGTCGGTGACATCGAGTCGCAGGAAGCGAGCGGACGGCCCGAGGTCGGCCGCCGTTCGTTCTCCCTCCTCCTCTCGCACGTCGGTGAGAATGACGCGCGCGCCTGCTTCGGCGAGGCGCGCCGCGATGACGGCGCCGACCCCGCGGGCCGCGCCGGTGACGAGGGCTACTCGGTCGCGAAGATCCATGAAGCCATCGGTGTCCCGGGACGACGGGAAACGCAAGCGACGTCGTCGGGTCCCGACGCGGCATCCCGCGCCCCGCCCGCGCGGACGGTCTGGCGCGCGCGGGCCGGGGCCGTGGGGGGATCACTTTTGGTGGTCTGGTGATGACCGTGGTCGGTGATCGGCCGAGCGGGGATTCTCGGGATGCCGGAGGCCGCGTCGTCGAGGCGGGAACACGTTGCGGGCGGCGCCGATGGGGCGCGTGGGGATCGTCGCCGGAGTTCTTCGAT
>JAPOLW010000672.1 GCA_029976905.1 bacterium
GCCCCGTCCATCCGGGTTCTCGTGGTGGATTGGCGACCCGGGCCATGTCGGCCGTCCATGCATCGTCTACCAGATTGCGCTCCTTCTCGCGGCCCGCCATGACCGCGGTGAAGTTCTCCATGCGATCGCGTTGCCAGCCGGGCGAGAGGCCTGCTGCGAAGTCCGCGGGAGTCGGACGATTGTTGCGGACGCCGACGGCCGAGGGTGTGCGTTGGAAGACGTAGACCCGCCGGGCGGACTCTGCGAGCGGAGGAAGACATTGAATGGCGGTGGCCCCGGTGCCGATCAGACCCACCGTGCTTCCCGACAACTTCGAGAGTCGTGGATCGCCGGGCCCTCCACCCGTATGGGCGTAGTCCCAACGCGAGGCGTGGAAGGCGTACCCGCCAAACGCATCGAGCCCGGGGATGGCCGGTAACTTGGCGAGGTTCAGGATGCCGACGGCGAGGACGAGCCAGCGCGCCCGGATGTGGTCTCCGCGATCGGTCGTCAGGAGCCAGCGCCCCTCGTTTTCGTCCCAGCGGCTCTCCTTGACGCGGGTGTGGAAGAGGGCGTCCTCGACGAGGTCGTACCGGGTCGCGATGGCCTCGACGTGCGCCCGGATCTCTTCTCCGAAGACGTACTTTCGTGTCGGGACGTAGTCCATCTCCTCGAGCATGGGCATGTAGATGTAGGACTCGACGTCGCACATCACGCCGGGGTAGCGATTCCAATACCAGGTGCCGCCGATGCCTCCCGCCGCGTCGATCAGGCGGATCCGGAAGTCGCCGGAGGCGCGCAGTCGGGCGCCTGTGACGACGCCGGCGATCCCGGCTCCGATGATGGCGACGTCGACGAGATCCCGAACTTCGGGGCGCTCGTGCCTCGGGGTGAAGGGGTCGTCGAGATAGTGACGCAGAGGTTCTTCTCGCCACAGCTGGCCGATCGAACGTCGGTCCCCCTCGATCCGCCGGGATCTCTCCTGGGCGTACTTTCGTCGCACGGCCTGTCGGTCGAAATCGGACATCAGGAAGGTCGATAGTGGCGCGGGCGGTTCGGAAGAGCAACCTCCTGGCTCTCGTCGGCGAAAAGCGAAGCTCTCCGTGGCAGTTGGATCGAGAGCCTTCGCAGGCTAGCCCATGTGAGGATGAAGGTGTGGATCGATACCGATGTGGGCAGCGACGTGGACGACGCTCTGGCCCTGGCCTACGCGCTGCGCCATCCCGAAATGGATCTGGTCGGGATCTCGACGGTCTTCGGAGATGTCGAACTCCGCGCCCGGATCGCGCGTGCGATCCTGTCCTGCGACGAGGTCGGGGCGGAGGTACCCGTACTCACGGGGTTGGGTGTTCCCCTCGCCGACGGGCGCATTGGTCTCATGTTCGGGCACGAAGGCCGCGGCATTCTCGAGGGGTGTGCCCCGCGCATGCAAACGAGGGAGGAGGAAGGACCCGACGCCCGTGTCGAAGCCCTGGCGCGAGCGATCGACGAGGCCGCCCCCGATGTCGTCGTCGCGATCGGCCCGCTCACGAATCTGGGCGCCCTGGTCGGCGCAGGGATGACCCTTCCGCCCCTTGCGATCATGGGGGGAAAGCTCACCGACGTGATGCTGCCCGGAATGATCCCCGCGATCCCCGAGTGGAACTGGTATTGCGATCCCCTGGCGGTCCAACGGGTGCTCGCCGCCACGCACGCGACGTTGCCTCGCGTCGTCCCCGCCGAAGTCACGTTCCGGACGGCGCTCGCAGAGGGAGACGTCGAGGCGCTTGCCACCGGTGACCGCCTGACCAGGCAGATCGCGCGCCTCTGCCACGAGTGGCTCCGCTTTCAGGCCGAGACCTTCGGCGTTCGAGAGCCCCGGGTCGCACTTCACGATCCTCTGACCGCCGCCGTTCTGGTCCATGATGGCCTCTGTCCCTTCGACGAGCGGTGCATCACCGTCGATGACGGCGCCGTCTCGCGTCCGGCCGCAGGGCCGCCCAACGTCCGCGCCGCCACCGACGTCGACAACGCGACCCTGCGAGCCCATCTGATGGAGACCTGGCGATGAGCTCCCGGCTCGGTCCCGATCAAATCGAGCGCTTCCGCGACCAGGGTTTCCTGGTCGTCCGCGACGTCTTCCCCCCCGACGCGCTCGCGGCCCACGGCGCGGCCGTAGACGCAGCGGTCGCGGCGCGCGCCGAGATCGATACCCGGAGCGTCGGCGAGAAGACGCTGTACGAGCAGAGCTTCATCCAGTGCATCAACCTCTGGGAAGACGACCTCGCCGTGCGACGGCTCACCTTCGACCCGCGACTCGGGCGGATGGCGGCCGAACTTCTCGGGGCGCGTGCCGTACGCATCTGGCACGACCAGGGTC
>JAPOLW010000673.1 GCA_029976905.1 bacterium
AGCGGGGCACCCGCATTGGTATCCTGCCGCGCCGCGGTGCGGGCAGCGAGATCCGGTGGTTCGAGGTCGACAATCGCTACGTCGTCCATTTCTGGAACGCGTGGGAGGAAGGGGAGCGACTGGAGATCCGCGCGCCGTCCTTCGACAAGATGCCGGGAGGCCTGCAGTTCGATAATCCGACGCAACTCGAGGAGCCCAAGCCGTGGCGGTGGTCGGTCGACCTCGCCAGCGGGCACGTCGCCAACGAGCAGACCGATGATCGCTCCGGCGAGTTCCCCCGCATCAACGACGACGGCGCGGGCCGACGCCATCGCTATCAATACAACTCGATGGCGCGGACGTGGGAGTTCGAGTTCGATTTCAATGCCGTGATCAAATACGACATCGAGGCGGGCACCGCCGAGGAGTATGTGCACGGTGACGAGGCGGTGAGTGGCGAGCACGTCTTCGCGCCCGATCCCGAAGGGAGCAACGAGGACGATGGATGGCTCCTGGGTTTCGTCAGTGATCGCGTGACCGAGGCCTCGGAACTGGTGGTCCTCGACGCGCGCGACGTCGCGGCGGGGCCGGTGGCGCGCGTTCGCATGCCGCGACGGGTGCCGGTCGGCTTCCACGCGAACTGGTTCGCCGCCGACTGAAGACTGAACCCGCTCCGTCGAAAGATCTGCCAGACGTCGCTCGCCTGACGCAAAGGCAAGGGAGCGCGGACCGCCCCCGCGAGGAGGGCGGGCACCCGACGGCGGGCGGGCCGCCGCGGGTTCGGGCCCCGCGCGCTCGCGTACGTTCGGGCGGTGGTGTCAGGCGGCGACGAACTTGCGGATCGCCGCGGCGACCGCGCCCGGGTCCTTCTTGTGCGGGAAGTGTCCCTGTCCTGCCAGCGTCTCGAGCGTGGCGGCGGGAAGCGCGTCGGCCAGTGACTGGCCGTGCGCCGGGTCCTTCTCTCCGCGGAGCAGAAGCGTCGGGGCCGAGATCGCGCTCATGCGGGCGGTGGTCGGCGCCGCGCGCAGGGTCTCCATGCACTTCGCCAACTCGATCAGGGGCCCGGCGACGCCATCGACCTCCTTGCGGCTCATCGGGCCGAAGATCGCGTGCGCGATTCCCTGGAGCGCGTTCATGCGTCCGGCCTTCACCACTTCACGGCACCAGTTCTCCTGCTCGGCGTCGGCCTCGGTGGCCGTACCGATGAGCACGAGGCGCTCGACCCGGTCGGGCGCCTGGAGGGCCGCCTCGAGGCAGGCGAGACCGCCCAGTCCATGCCCGACGAGAACCATCCGGCCGACCCCCAGGGCGTCGGCGACTGCGATCAGGTCGCGTCCGAGGTCCTCCCAGGCATAGGGCCCATCGGGCCCGGCCGAGAATCCGTGGCCGCGTTGCTCGACCACGATGCGCCTGCCGAGGTCCTCGAGTTCCCCGACCACGCCGTCCCATACGTCCATGCCATCGGCGAACCCGTGGACGAAGAACAGGGTCGGATCGCCCTCGCCGACCGCCCGCGCCCGCAAAAAATCCCCGCCCATGACGATTTTTTTTGTCTCGTCCGCCATCCGCCTCTCCTGAGCCCGGGAAAAAGTCCAAGGAATCCAACACTTTTGCCCCATGCGCGAAGCTCAATCAAGAACCGTGCATCGAGGCAAAGGAAAGCGACTCGGGTTTGAGATGGTGCTATCCTATCGAACACTCGTTTTGGCCTACCCAGAAATCGATACGAAGTACGGGCGAATCCGCGGACTGGAATCGTCCGGGATCCACACCTTTCGAGGGATTCCGTACGCGGCGCCGATCGCGGGGGTGCGGCGTTTCATGCCTCCGGGGCCGCCCGAGCCGTGGACGGACGTCCGGGACTGCACGCGCCACGGGGATGCGGTGCCGCAGATCTCCCTGCCGATCTTCACGTTCATCAACGTGGCGGCCGGGCGACTCGGCTCGGATTGTCTCTCGCTGAGCGTCTGGACCCCGGGGCTCGATGGGGCCAAGCGGCCTGTGTTGGTCTGGATCCACGGAGGCGGCTTCCTGGTCGGAGCTGGGTCGACCGCCATCTACAACGGGCGCAGCCTCGCCGAGCGCGGCGACGCCGTGGTCGTGACGATCAACTACCGGCTCGGAGCACTCGGCTACTCCCACCTGGGCACGATCTTCGGCGACGAATTCGCCGAGTCCACCAACCTGGGCGTACGCGACCAGATCGCTGCTCTCGAATGGGTCCGCGAGCACATCGACCGGTTCGGAGGCGATCCGGGCAACGTCACGGTCTTCGGACAGTCGGCCGGGGCCATGAGCACCGCTTCGCTCTTGGCTGCGCCGCGGGCCCGGCAACTCTTCCACCGGGCGAT
>JAPOLW010000674.1 GCA_029976905.1 bacterium
ATCGCCTGGATGCACGTGGGCGACGACGGGCGCCTTTGGGCGATCAACCCGGAGAACGGCTACTTCGGCGTGGCCCCGGGAACGTCCAACAAGTCCAACCCCAACGCCCTCAAGACGGTGGTGCGCAACACCCTGTTCACCAACGTCGCAACCACCCCCGACGGTGATGTCTGGTGGGAAGGCATGGACGGCGAGGTCCCCGAGCAACTCACGGACTGGCAGGGCAATCCCTGGACGCCCGCCTCCGAGACCAAGGCGGCCCATCCGAATAGCCGCTTCACGGCGCCGCAGCAGAACAACCCCGTCCTCGATCCGATGGTGAACGACCCCAAGGGCGTGCCCATCTCGGCAATCATCTTCGGCGGACGCCGCAGCACCACGGTGCCGCTCGTCCTCGAGAGCTTCAACTGGGCGCACGGCGTCTACCTCGGCGCCACCATGGGGTCCGAGACCACCGCGGCGGCCACGGGCAAAGTTGGCGTGGTTCGTCGCGACCCGATGGCGATGCTCCCCTTCTGCGGATACAACGTCGGGGACTACCTCACCCATTGGCTCGAGATGCAGCAGCGGATCCCCCGCCCGCCCCGGATCTTCCAGGTCAACTGGTTCCGGCAGGGTGACGACGGCGGCTTCATCTGGCCTGGCTTCGGCGAGAACATGCGCGTCCTCAAGTGGATCGTGGATCGTGTCTCCCACAAGGCGGGTGCACGCGAGACACCCCTGGGTTGGGTTCCCGACGAAGGCCAACTCGACCTCACCGGCCTCGACCTCTCGCAAGAGACGGTGCGAGAGCTCACGGAGATCGATCCGGAGGCCTGGAAGCAAGAATTCGAATTGCAGGAGGAGCTCTTCGACAAGGTGGCCGACAGCATGCCACCGGCTCTGCGCCTGCAGCGCGAACTCTTCCTCGCGCGCCTCTGACCGGCGGCCGGCGCGCCCAGCCCAAAACCACCGGACGTGCAACGGCCCCGGCGTCTCTCCGACGCCGGGGCCGTCTGCTTTTCCATCAAAGCCCGACCGGTCGGCCGGAGCCCTCGTGGACTCCGGGACCGACGCCGGGCAATCGACCCGCGGCCGTGCCGCTCAGCCGACGGCCTTCATGGCCCGCAACTCGTCCGAAATCGGGTACCGGGTGAAGACCTTGTCCATCGTGGCGCGGTCGACGGCGTAGACCGCATCGTTGCCAGGGACCTTCTCCGTCCGACACCACTCCGGCAGGTCTCCCTGCTCGGGCGGCTTCCCGGCCTTGCGATTGAACTCCCACTCGTCATTCATGCACTGCCAGCCGATCTCGGCGGCCTCCTCGAAGCTCACCTCGCGCCCGACCATGGCCGAGTAGAGAGTGCGGATGTCGTCGATCGAGGGCTGCTGGAACTGGCAGAAGCCGCTGGAATCGCACAGGGCATTGATCAGCTGCGCGTTCTGCGAGGCCATGGCCGGATCCTCGGGAGCACCGATGATCAGACCCGCCGTATGGTCGGCCCCCATGGCACTGGTCGCGTACGTCACCCCGGTTGCGTTCAGCGTGCGGGGCTCCCAGGCCGGCAAACCCTGGCCGCCCACGGCGGGAATGCGCTCCGCCCCGAAGTGTTTGGCCACCGCGACCACGCCTCGACCGACGGTCTCGGCCAGCGCGTCGCCTTTGTCGATCTTCTCCATGAGAGCGACCGCTCCCGGTCCGTCACCGAACTCCAAAGCACCGCAGTCCATGGCGAGACCGATGGCTCCGCCGGTCTCGATCGTGTCGAGACCGAGTTCGTCGCAAAGACGGTCCATCTTGGCGACGATGTCGAGGTCGTCGATCTCACAGTTGGAACCACAGAGGGTGATCGTCTCGAACTCGAGCGCCGAGGTCACGTGCTTGCCATCGGGCCCGTGCACGACGTTGGAGCAGGAGACGATGCATCCGGTCATGCAGTGGTGCATGCCGCCCCCGCGCTCGGCGAAGCGCTCCTGAATCCGCTCGCCGTCGAGTTTCTCGGCCCCTTCGAACTGCATCTTGCGACGATTGCGCGTCGGGAAGGTATGCAGCATGTTCGCCACCGGGACGGTCGTGGACGTGCCCTTCGCGAAGATCTGCGGGCCCGCCTTGTAGTCCTTGCTCATGCCGGCGACGTACTTCTTGAAGGTCCCCATGTCCTCGGGCAGACGCGCCTTGGTGCCGTCATCGTCGACGACGATGGCCTTCAGGCCCTTCACGCCGAGCGACGCGCCGAGGCCGCCGCGGGCGGCGTGACGGGTCGGCCGACGGGCCCCCTCGTCGGTGAAGGCGACGCTCGCGCCAGCGAGGCCGAGTTCCCCGGCCGGGCCGACCAGGACGTAGGCGGCC
>JAPOLW010000675.1 GCA_029976905.1 bacterium
CACCAGACCGGTCGCCCGGTCCAGGGTGAGCCCGAGATAGAGCTCGCGATCGATCTGACAGCCCTGCTCGACGAAAATGCGTCGGACGACACGGCCTTCCGGACCGGTCTGATGGGTGACCAGAGGCTTGCCGAGCAACGAGGCGGCGAAGGCTTCGGCCTCCTCGGCGCTCTGCACCAGCTTGACGCCGCCCGCCTTGCCGCGTCCCCCGGCGTGGATTTGCGCCTTGACGACCCAGGGACCTTCGCCGCCGATCGTCTCGACCGCCTCGCGTGCCCCCTTCGCCGTGGTCGCCATGACCCCCTGCAGGGTGGCGACGCCGTAGCGCGCCAGGATTTCCTTACCTTGGTGTTCGTGGATGTTCATCGTTCCTCGCGCCGGTCGGCCATAATCCGGTCTCTCTTGGCATACGCCCCCCTACCCTGCCACCTCGCCGCGGCGGGCAAGCGCGACGTCGAGTGCCCCCCGGGCGACGGCAAAACCCGCGTCGGCCGGCATGCGCACGAAATCCGTGTCGAGACCCGGCGTCGCGCGGATCACCTCGCGAAAACCGGGAACATCGAGAACGTGCCCGAGCAGCACGATCGAGCGCGCGCCGTGCAAAACGACCGCGTCGATGGCGAGCCGAAGGGCGTTCTGACCGATCAGGCCCACCAGAGCGGCCGCCACGTCTTCGGGACGACTCGATCCGTCGGCACGCGTCAGGCGACCGAAATGAGCCGCGGTGGCGCTGGCGCCGATCGGGCCGATGGCACCGCCCACGATGTCCCCCACCGTGAGGTCGCAGCGCGAGGCGTCGCCGCGCTGGGCGAGTCCCCCGATCTCGGCAACATCCTCGGTCCCGAGCAGCAGGCGCGACAAGCCGATCAGCGTTCCGCCCCCGATGCCGCTTCCGAGCAGACGCAGAGGCTCGTCGGGCGGCCGCGCGAGTACCATGCCCGTCCCGGTCCCGAGAGAGACGACGATCGCCGGGTCGGCCACACCACACCGCAAGGCGCCCGCGGCGACGGCTCGCGACTCGTCGACCGCCTCCACCGGGAGATCGGCCTCGGGGGCATGAAGCGACGCCGATCGACCGCCCGTGACCGCGACGAATTCGGGCACGAATCCCTCTCCACCGGTCTCGGTGAGGAGGCGAGCGATGTCGGTGGTCGACGGGCCGCTCACCGCGGCCCGTGACGCGAGACGCTCTCCTGCCGCGTCGCGCACGACGACGTCGGTGACCGAACCACCGAAGTCGATCGCCGCGCAGGGCATGGGAGGCTCGGGCAAGGGAGTGCCGAAAGCCGACTCAGCCGGCGAGGACCTTGTCGAGGGCGCCAACCAATTCCGCGGCGGGCGAGGCCAAAATCTT
This sequence comes from bacterium, assembly GCA_029976905.1. Lineage (GTDB taxonomy): Bacteria > Desulfobacterota > Binatia > UBA12015 > UBA12015 > VGTG01. The sequence goes on from JAPOLW010000675.1 coordinate 1,355, forward strand.
CACCGCCTCTTTTTCCGCATCGGTCAGAGGAACTTCGACGACCTTCTCGACTCCCCCGGCCCCAATCTGAACCGGAACGCCGAGGTAGATGTCTCGTTGATCGTATTCCCCCTCGAGGTAGGCCGCGCACGGCAGGATTTCCTTTTTGTCGAGGAGGTAGGATTCGGCCATGCGAACGGCTGCGGCGGCCGGGGAATAGTAGGCCGAACCAGTCTTCAGCAATCCAACGATCTCGCCGCCCGCCTTGCGGGTCCGCTCCTCGATCGCATCGAGTCGCTCCGCGGAAATCAATCGCTCGACCGGCACCCCGCCCACCGTGCAGCTGGACCACACCGGCACCATGTCGTCGCCGTGTCCGCCCAGCACCAACGCCTGGACGCTCTTGACCGAGACGTCGAGCTCCATGGCGAGGAAGGAGCAATAGCGCGCCGAATCCAGCACGCCCGCCATCCCGACCACTCTCTCCTTGGGGAAGCCCGTCTCCCGCTTCATGAGCGTCACCATCGCGTCGAGCGGGTTGGTGAGCACGATGACCAGCGAATCCGGAGCGTGCGTCTTGATGCCGGCAGCGACCTCCGAGATGATCTTCGCATTGATGCCGAGGAGGTCGTCGCGGCTCATTCCTGGCTTGCGGGCCAGCCCCGAGGTCACGATGCAGACATCGGCCCCGGCAATGTCGGAGATCGTATTCGAACCCGCCAGCGACACGTCGAAGGCGTCGATCGGCCCCGACTCGGTGAGGTCGAGCGCCTTCCCCTGGGGCATCCCTTCCACCACGTCGTACAAGACGACGTCTCCCAACTGCTTGAGCGCCGCGAGGTGCGCGATCGTTCCACCGATGTTGCCAGCCCCGATCAGGGCGATCTTGTTCCGTCCCATTGGTCTCCTCCTGATGGCTTGGCAGGACCCGCAGGGGCCGCCCAAGAAGAAAGTCGTCTAACGAGCGACTCGCGTCGGCGCTACCAGGCGCGC
>JAPOLW010000676.1 GCA_029976905.1 bacterium
GGAGCAATCCCGTCCCGATCCCGACGTCGACCAGGGTCCCACCGCCGGTCATTTCGTGAAGCAACCCAATGGTCTCCCGAAAGCCCCGCACGACGGGGTCGTCGGGGAAGTCCCGGTAGTAGGCCGAGAACATCTCGGTCGCTTCCTCGATCAGACCGCCATGGAAGGCCTCATCTTCGCGTGCCGAAATCTCGTCCGCATCCGGGATCGGATCCACGAAGACCAGGCCGCACCGGCAACGCCACAAGGAATCCGCCTTGCCGTGCAGTGGCCGCGCGCCGCTCTTCCCGCACACCAGGCAGGGTCGTGGCTGCACGGGAGATCTGGGCTGCACCGACACTGGTGGGCGGTCTACCGGACCGGCCGCCCACACGCCACGCGCTATCGCTCGCCGGGAGGCGGTGATAGAGGGCTCCTCATGCCGCCGAGGCCCATCCGCGAGGGGCTCTTCACCTCGACTCCACAGCCGGAACTCATCGTCGGCCGATGTGCCGATTGCCACCAACCCCACTTCCCCGCGAGTGACTTCTGTCCCTATTGCGGCGCCGACGAGGTGGGCCGCGACACGATGGGAGCCACCGGCACGCTCTACCTCCACACGATCGTGAACACCGCTCCTCCGGGCTACTGCGGACCGGTGCCCTACGGTTTCGGCCTCGTCGATCTGCCGGGCGGACTGCGCGTCGTCAGTCGCCTCGAAGCACCCGACCTCGCGCTCCTCCAGAAGGGAATGGCCATGCGACTTTCGGTCGCCGCCCTCTTCGAAGACGCCGATGCCAACCCGGTCTCGAGTTGGTGCTATGTCCCGGAGACCGCGGAGGACTCGTGAACCCACGTCCCGTCTACATTCGTGGCGTCGGCCTGCACCCGTTCGGGCGTTTCGAGGACAAGGACGTCACGCAACTCGCCCAGGATGCCGTTCGCACCGCGCTCGAAGAGGCCGCCATCGAACGGGGGGGCTTCCAGGCGGCGTTTTGCGCGACCGTGTACACCGGCGTCGCGGCCGGTCACAAGGTCCTCGGTTCCCTCGGCCTCTCCGGGCCGCCCATCGTCAACGTCGAAGCCGGATGCGCCAGCGGTGGCGCCGCCTTGTCCCTGGGCTGCTCGCAAGTGGCCTGCGGGCAGCACGACACGGTCGTGGTCTTCGGGATGGAGAAGATGCCACGCGGGATCATCCGCTCGAGCTTCTTTCCCCCGTGGTGCGAGCAGGCGGGCCTGACGCCCGCCCCCGCCTATTTCGCTCTCCGCGCGCGTCGGCTGATGGAGGAGAGTGGCGTCCGCCGCGAGCACCTCGCCCGCGTCTCCGTCAAGAACCACCGCAACGGCGTCGACAACCCGTACGCCATGTACCGCAAAGCCTTCACCCTCGAACAGGTCTTGACCTCGAAGATGGTCTGCGACCCACTCACCCTCTTCATGCTCTGCTCCCCCAACGAGGGGGCCGCCGCCGTGGTCCTGAGCGCCGAGCCCGGGCCAGCCCGCCCCGCGGTGCGCGTCCTGACTTCCCTCGTCCGCTCCCATCTGCCCGGGAGCGCTCTCGGCGAGCACACGCCGCTGGCCGGCCTCATCGAGTCCGAACCGCCGAGCCCTACCGCCTCCGCGGCGCAGGCCGCATTTGCGGAGGCGGCCCTCGGTCCGGAGGATCTCGACCTCGCCGAGGTGCAGGACACCGATTCCGGCCGCGAGATCCTCTCGATCGAAGAACTCGGTCTGTGCGCACGCGGCGCGGGCGCCGACTTCGTGGCCGGCGGCATCGGCGAGCGCGATGGGAGCCTCCCGGTCAACCTGAGCGGCGGCCTTCTCTCCAAAGGCGAGCCGCTGGGCGCCTCGGCCCTGGGGCAGATCGTCGAATTGACGTGGCAATTGCGCGGCCACGCCGGAAAGCGCCAGGTGGAAGGTGCCCGCACGGCACTCGCCCACACCGTCGGCCGCGGGGCCAACGCGTCGGTGACGATTCTGCAACGCTGACCGCGACCTCCCCGCTCGCCCCGGAGCGGACCCGTCGGCCGCGGGGCCAACGCGTCGGTGACGATTCTGCAACGCTGACCGCGACCTCCCCGCTCGCCCCGGAGCGGACCCGTCGGCCGCTATTGGTACATGTCGAGCAGTTCAATGACTCCGTGCGACCGCATGGAATCGAAGACGGCAGCCTTGATGTCCCGCACCGTGTGCAGAGACAGAGCGTGGCGCGCGAGATCTTGCGCGGACTCATAGGAAACCGACCGGATCATCTGTTTGATCACCGGAATGAAGAAGGGCTCCATGCTGAGTTCATCGAGGCCGAGGCCGAGTAGAACGAGCGTCGCCATGGGATCTGCGGCCA
>JAPOLW010000677.1 GCA_029976905.1 bacterium
CAAGGCGGTGGATGGCAACATGCTGACCCCGATCGAGCTTATCAAGGCCACGGTCGATGGCATGGCCGCGCGCGGCTTCGGGCGCATCGTCAACATCACGACGGGTGCCGCCAAATTCCCGAGCGAAATGCGGATCCTTTCAGGGCCACCGCGCGCGGCACTCGCGAACTACTCGGTGGCCGTCGCCCGGACGCTTGCCCACCGCAACGTGACGATCAATAGCCTTCTGCCCGGCTTCCACCACACGGCCGCAGCGCGGGAGCAATTTGAACGCATCGCAAGGAAGAGGGAGACGACCTACGAAGACGAGGTGACGCGCTGGATCGAGAAGGTCGGCATTCCGGCGGGCCGCTTCGGTGACCCCGAAGACTTCGGCGCCGTATGCGCACTCTTCTGCAGCCGCTATGCGGGCTACATCGTCGGACAGAGCCTGGTCATCGACGGCGGCATCACCACCTCCCTGTTCTGAGAATGTGTGAACGGAGCAATGACGATGAGCGAAATCTCTCTTCACGAAGCGATCTTCACCGGACGCGCAGTACGGCATTTGAGCCGGGCTCCGGTCGCGCGCGCCGATCTCGAATACCTGGTCGAAGCCGCGACGATGGCCCCGAGCGCGGGAAACCTTCAGATGTGGTCCTTCGTGGTCGTGACGGATCCCGTTCAGATGAGCCGCATGGCCGAGACACACCGGGAGGTCGGACGGCGGTACATTCGCGACGGTGTTCTGGCCGACCCGAATACCGATGCGGAGCGACGCCGGATCTACACCGGGGCCATGCAAAACGTCGAGCATCTCGATCAGGCAGGCGCTCTCCTCGTCGCCTGCCTCACCCTTCCCTGCCCGGACGACGCGAGCGTCGCGTCGGGGCTTTTCGGTTCCATCTATCCGTCGGTCCAGAACATCCTCCTGGCCGCACGCGCACGCGGACTCGGTGCAGTCCTGATCACGCTGGCCACCGACTATTCCCCGATCGGCCCGGAGAAGACCGAGGCCATCCGGGACATCCTGGAACTGCCGCGCGGGGTGGTCGCTGTCGCGTTGATCCCCGTCGGGCATCCCGAGAGGCCCTTTGGGCGCCCCCGACGGGACCCCTGGCAGAAATCCCTGCACTGGGAGCGATGGTCGGGATCCCAGCCGGCGGCGATCGCCGACCTTGACGACGGTGAACACTCTTCATAATCTGTCCATCATCGGGAGGAACCATGACGCCCTTTGATCTCGCCATCCGCAACGGCACCTTGATCGACGGGCGCCGGACGCCGCGCTACCGCGCCGACATTGGCATCCGCGACGGGCGCGTTGCCTCGATTGGACGCATCGCTGCGGGGGCGGCCGCTCGGGAGATCGACGCCGAAGGCTTGATCGTGGCCCCGGGCGTGATCGATCTGCATACGCACTACGACAGCCAGGTGTACTGGGATCCCTGGTGCGCCCTCTCGGGTCTCCACGGCGTCACGAGCGTCGTGATCGGGAACTGCGGCTTTGGGTTTGCCCCGGTGCGCGCAGACGCGCGCGACCGCTCCATGCTCACCATGGCGCGAAACGAAGCGGTCCCCCTCGAGTGCATGCAGGCTGGGATGCCATGGGATTGGGAGACCTACCCCGAGTTTCTCGCCAGCCTGGAACGCACGCCCAAAGGCGTGAATCTGCTCTCCTACGTCGGCCTGAACCCACTGATCGTGTGGGTCATGGGATCGGTGGAAGCGGCGAAGAGCCGCCCGCTGAGCGCCGCGGAGCGGACCGAGGCCGAGCGCCTCCTCGTCGAAGCGATGGATGCAGGCGCCTGCGGTTGGTCCGCGCAACTCCTCGGGCACAGCGGCGTGCAACGCGATCACGATGGCACTCCGATGGTCACCGACCTCCTCTGCGAAGAAGACGTTCTCTTCTTTGCAGAGGCCCTTGGGCGCATTGGGCGAGGTGTCATCCAGATGATCGGCCCCCCGCGTCTGGCCGGCAAGATCGCGGGGCACTCCGGGCGTCCCGTCGTCTACAACGTCCTGGCACCCCGCACCGACCAACATGGAGCGCCCGCCGAAGAGCACCGGATGCTCATCGCCTGGCTCGCCAAGGCCAACCGCCAGGGACGACGCATCATCGCCCAGGCGCTGACCTGCACCCAGGACTACCAATTTACGCTGGAGGACTGGAACCTCTTCGACGTATCTCCCCTGTGGCGCGACCTCACCCTCGGGACGGTCGCCGAGCGGATCGAGAAGATGCGTGACCCCGAGCGCCGTGCGGCCTTGCACGCAGAATGGGAGGCGGGTGACGCGCCGCTGGCCGGCGGCGGCACCGAGGCTCTCGAAGCACGTCTCGGT
>JAPOLW010000678.1 GCA_029976905.1 bacterium
GGGTCCTCGAGACGCCTCGCGAGACGCGGCGAGCGCTGCCGCCACAACCGTGGTTCGAGAAGCGACGACGCATGATCGTGTGGGCGAAGATGGCTGAGGCGACGCTGGGATACCTGCACCGATACTGGGCGTTCCAGCGAGCGTTCCGCGACGCGTCACAGCGCTTCTGCGCAGGAGAGACCGGCGTGACGTTCCCGCCGTGGGCGTTTCGGCCCTCGGTGTTTGCGGGCTGAGTTCGGCGAAATTGACAGAGGTCGCTCCGGGTCAGGGCAGAGGTGCGTCTATCTGGCGTGGGTCGATACCGCATCGCCGTTGTGCGCCACTTCGGCCTTGCTCTCAAAGCTCCTGTGGGCCGCTGGCCAAGCGCAATGCCTGCCCGCCCGGCCGCCAGATCGCGGCGAAGCCTTTCGTTTCGGTAAGGTTCCTGGTCATTCGTTCTTTCGTCCGGCGAAGCCTTTCGTTTCGGTAAGGTTCCTGGTCATTCGTTCTTTTCCCCTGGTCATTCGTTCTTTCCCTTTCTTCTTTCTTTCTCGAACCGAACTACCTTCAAGTCGACAACTTCGACCGAATGGAGTAGCCGGGAGTCATGTCGGATCGGTTCGCCGCCGGTTCCCTGCGGTCGGATCGGGTCCGGGAGGGCGTATGAGCGTTCGGTGGGTGGCTCGATCGAGCAGGAGATGGCCTCACATTCTTCCGCGTTCGCTGGCGCGATTGTGTGGCGGTCTTCTCGCGTGTCTGTCCGTAGCCGGTTGCGGTTCGGGTGCATCGCCGCCTTCCCACGTGACGGAGGTTCCGGTTGGCACTTCGACGATGCAGATCGCGACCTCGGAGGATGGTCGCCGGTGGATCCTGGTCGGTGAACCCGGGGCAGTCGATCCGACGGTCGGGGCGGTGACGGCCATCGAGTTGACGACCGGACGCGTCTTCGAGGCGCCGGTAGAAGAAGACGGGGGCTTTGTCATCGACATCGGCGGGACGCAGGGGTACTTCGTCGTGGTTCCACGCCGTGTGGCGGTAGACGACGAAGGGATCGCCCGCGACCTGGTCGGGTATGCGATGGAGGCCGGCCGCAATCCAGCCTCCGTGATCAGCGTGGGGCCGAAGTCCTTCGAGGAGACCATCGCGGACCTCGGGCTCACTTGCGTGGCGCAGGCCCTGGCTGCGGAAGGCGCGATCAACCGGGCTCTCGAGGGAGTCGATCGAAGCTGTCGATCGGCCACCGACTGCGCGCTCGTCCCGCTGACCAACCCCTGCACGACGCAATGCGGTTCGGCAGTCGTCGCCGCACCGGCGGCAGGGGCGCTGGCCGGTTCCATCGAGGACCTCACCGTCGACGTCTGCCCCGCCTTCCAGCCCGGGGGAGAATGCAAGCGGCGGGAGGTCGGGTGTCCGGGCTTCCCGCCCGACCGCTGGAGTCTGGCTTGTCGCTTCGGAGCCTGCCGTCTCGTCTTCTCCGACCACGAATGTGGCGGGGAAGCGGTGGACGTCTCCTGGGTTCGCTACCTTTCCGGTTCCGATCCGCAGCAGTCCGTCCAATACGCCTTCTCACCCCTTGCCTACAACAGGGTGGAGCGCCGCTCGCCCGACGGCAGCATGTGTTCGTCCATCCTCGCTACCTGCACGCCTGCATCGGCGGTCAACGAACTCTTCGCCGCGGCCGCCCATCCCGATGTCGTGGGGGCGATGGAAGCCGGCGGCGCCATCGACACTGGTTCGGCCGCGGAGCGTATCCGGGTGGACATCCAACCGGTGGATCTCGATGCGCCGGTTCGTCTCGACTTCGCGGTCTGCGGGGAATGCGAAGTCCCCGAGGGTCTGGTTGGGCTCGCGGAGGCTCTCGCCCGGCTGGAGTCCGAGGCCTGCAGTAAAGTGCAGGCTTCAGTGAAGGATTGAATTGTACGTCTTCAGAGCAATCGGGACATCGACGTAGAGACCCCCCGGCGCGTTTCGCCTGGCTACGCGGCGTGTAGGTTCTCCCGCCTTCGGCGAGCCATCGTCCTTTTCTTGATCTTCTCCCGCCGGGTCAAGATCTCCCGGCGCCGCCCGTGGAAGACGTCGGCGGGCGTCACGTTCTGAAGCGACTCGTGGTAGCGCCCATGGTTGTAGTGCTCGACGAAGCGCCCGATCGCACGCTCGAGCTCCCACGGACTATGGTAGTTGTCGAGCTTCACCACGTTCTTCATCGACCGGTGGTAGCGCTCGATCTTCCCCTGCGTCTGAGGGTGGTACGGCGCTCCTCGGGTGTGCCGCATCGCATGGCGTTCCAGGTACTTCGCAAGCTCGCCGGACACGTAGCAGGGACCGTTGTCACTCAAGAG
>JAPOLW010000679.1 GCA_029976905.1 bacterium
CTCTCCAATCGTCGCATCGCCCCAGCCGAAGACCACGGCATCGGGGTCGAGTCCGGCCACGACCTCGTCGCGAAAAGACGAGTTGCCATCGTAGAAGAAGATCCCCTGCGCGAGGATTCCGTAGCCTCGCAACTGGTTCTGGAAGAGCTCCCGTTGCTCGAAAGCGATCAGCGGATTGAACCGCCCCCCGTGGTTTTCGAGAACCCAGGTTTCATCGAGGCCGCGGAGATCTCCGAGGCGGGGCAATCCACGCAGTTGCACGAGGCCCTCGATCGAGGACTCGACCACCAGGGCTTTTTCCACTCCGGCCAAAGAGGTTGCCGCGTTGATCGAATCGTCTCCCGCTTCGAAGAGAAGATACCCATCGACGTAAGACAGGAATTGGTCGACGAGCGACCAGGGATCCGAGACATCGGTGCGGCCGACCCCGTAGGTCTCCTCGAGATCCTGGAGCCAGGTCTCGTAGCCCCCAAACTGGGGATGGATGAAGATCTGCTCCGACGAGTTCCGCGACACGTGGCCCTGCAACGAGGCGATCATCGTCTTCTCGGCGTCGGTCATGGCGGAGGTCGGAATCACGAAGAGATGCTCCGGCGCGCGCGCTTTGGGGAGTCGCTCGAAGACTTCCTCTACAGGACACGACGCGGGCGCCCCGTTCTTGCACTTCAAGAGGGCCGCCCGGTCGCCGGCGATGGATTTGTAGTCGCAGTCGGAGAACGAAGTGCACTGCCGCATCGTCTCCGCACCATTTTGAAGGGTGAAGATCACTTCGACCGGGCCGCTGGGCGCCCCGGCCGCGACGAGGTCGAAGGGCTCGTCCCCGGTGCTCTTGGTGACGAGCTTCATCGTCTTGCCGGCCTTCACGACCGCCGTCTTCACCCCCGACCCGCCTTGCGGTGCGAGTGCGTTCGAATACCGCAGGGACGATCCGGCCTTCCATCCGCTCTGCCCATCGAAAGCGCCCGGAGGCAGCGTGAAGGAGGCCCGCGGCAGGCCACCCGGGTAGAGGATTTCGACCTGGGCCTCCATGGCCGCCGCATCCGTCCCCGCGCCGGTCGCGACCCCCGCATCCTTGGCCACGAAGACGACCTTGCCGCCCCGCCCGACGGCGGTGAGGTCGCGCACGAGAAGCTTCTTGCCGACGATTCCGGCGTCGACGACCCCACACGGAACCTGCGGATCGATCGTTTCGTCGTTGGGGCAGAAATCGCCCTGGCCGTCGCAGAATTCCGCGACGTCACAGACCCCGGTCGCCGCGCGACAGGGCGTGCCGGCAACGACCTTGCCGTCGACAGGACACGTGGGAGTCTGGCCGTCACAGACCTCGGCGACATCACAGACGCCCGACGCGGCGCGACACGGTGTGCCGGCTGCTTCGATCAAACAACCCGACGAGCAACAGTCGCCGTCGATGCCGTTGCCGTCATCGCATTGCTCACCACACGCGACTTCGAGGACGCCGTTGCCACAATCACACGACGGCGCGCAGGCCCCACATTCGCTCGGACACGACGAACAACTCTCGTCGCCGTTGCACGTTGCGTCCCCGCAGCGGGCGACGGCGGAGAAATTACCGGGGGTCTGGCTCGTCCACAGGGCCTGCCCCGCTCCGTTGTAGAGGACCATGTTGCCGTCGGACTGGATCCGGAATTCCGCGCCGCTCGTACCCGAAGTGCCCGCAGCCCAGATCGCCTGCCCGGCCCCGTCGTAGAGAACGAGGTTGCCGTCGGACTGAAAGTCCAGCCGACAGCCCGCTCCGGCCCCGGCGGTGTTGGATTGCCACAGACGCAGATCGGGAAGTGCGTTGCGAAGTTCGTAGAGCGCAAGGTTACAGTCGGCTTCAAAGAGGAGAATACGGTTTTCGTGCCGTACGAATTGGCCAGGCTCCAGAGCGAATTGCCCCGCCAGGAAGGTCGACTCGGTGGGGAGTCGCGTATTCGTCGTCCAGAGCGACTCCCCGGCACCGTTGTAGAGGACGGCGTTGCCGTCGGGTTGCAGCCGTAGCTGAGCACCGACGGTGGCCGACGTTCCCGAGGCCCAGAGGGCATTCCCTGCGTCATCGTAGAGAACGAGGTTGCCGTCGGACTGAAAATCGAGAAAGCAGCCGGTGCCGGCATTGGCCGTATCCGAGCGCCAGAGATCGCCCCCGACGATGGCGTTGTCGACACTGGACAACACGAGCTCGCAATCGGCGCGCATCTCGAGTTTGCGATTGCGGGTCTGCAGAAATTGCCCGGGGTCGAGCCGGAAGCTGCCGGCGCTCGCGATGGCTTCCTCGAGGGTATTGCTGAAGGCCGCCCACAAGGGCTCGTT
>JAPOLW010000067.1 GCA_029976905.1 bacterium
GCGGAGTTGCGGGCCGCGGTCGGGCATCTGGGTCTGCCCGGGCGGGATGCCGTCGTTCGGATGGGAAGCCCCGGGCGGACCGCCGACCGGATGGCGCACCGCTTCGACGAAGCCTACACGCAGTGGGTCGACACCTTGAGCGACCTGCCCGGAGAAGCGCTGTTGGCCTCGCTCCAGCGGATCGACGCGGCGCTACTCGAGCTCGCGAAGCCCGAGAACCGCGACCTGTGGAGCGACGACGCGCTCTGCGCGCACCCCGCCTGGGAGGGGCTGCGGCGCCACGCCCGGGAAGCGGGCGTTCTTCTCGGAGCGGACGCAGCCGCTTCGTAGGGCCGGATCGCAAATCCAGGCGCGGGAGCGCGCGTCGCTCCGCTCTGCGACATTCGACCGTCGTGCCGCGGCCCACGCTCCCCCGCGTTCTGCCGTGGCGCGGTGGAGCGGGCAACGCTCCGTTCGCTCGCCTCCGTCCCGTGTGCGGCGCCCCGAGTGCGACGTCGGTCGTTGCGATCCGGCTCCCGGTCGTCCTCGGCCGGATGGGTTTTTCAGCTCCGCAGTTTCTTCAAGACGCCGTCGGCGGCTGACGAGATCTCGCCCCAGGCTCGCTCCAAACCGCTGCCGAGTTCTTCGAGCGCCTCTTCTCCGGCTCCGGCGAGACTTCCGAGTTTGCCCCGCATCTCGGCGATCATGGCTTCGAGTTGCTCGACCTGCTCGTGGGCCTCGATCCGGGCGTCGGCGGCCCCACCCTTGGCCTTGGCTTTCCATTGCGCGAGCCGGGCCGTCTGTTCTTCGATCCGGGCCTCGAATTTCGCCCGGTAGGCATCTCTTTTGTCCATGGGTGGAGCCTAATGGTCCGCGGCGGTCTGCTCCACCATCCTCCCGCGGCAGGAGCACGCGGAGGGATCATTCCCGCCGATGTCGGTTCGGGGCCCCGATCCCGTGTTGTCCGGGGGCAGGGTGTTGCGGGCAGGCGCTCAGTGCGGGCCCGGTTGGTCGAGGTAGAAGACGTCGCCGAAGAAGGCGATCGATCGCGCGAGGTCCGAGACGTAGAGGTTCACATAGGCGATCACTGGTGGCTGCATGCCCCGAGTCCTCCCTGTCCGCGCCGGGATGTCAACGCCCGACGGTCCCGGCGCGGCGATGGCGCCCCCGGCGCGGTGGTGGAATAAGAGAGACGATGTTCGATTCGGAAGATGGAGATTGGGCGCCGGAGTTGGATGCGGGTGCGGGGGAGTGGATCGATGGCGTGCGCCACGCCGCCGATCCCTTTGCCTGCGCCTGCTGCGCGGATGCGATCGGTGAGACCCTGCGGCTGGCCGGCGCCGACCTGGCGGCGCAGGGGCGGCGCGTGCACCGCCGGCGCTCGCGTCCGGTCGCGCCGCCCCTGGTCGTCACCGGGGCCCGTATCCTGACGATGGATCCGACGGCCCCCGAAGCCGACGCCTTCGTCGTCGACGAAGGCCGCATCCATTGGATCGGCCGCGAGGCCGACCTGCCGCGCTCGCTGCCCGCGGGGGCGCGGCGCCTGGATGCGGGCGGACGCTGCATTCTACCCGGTTTCGTCGAACCGCATATGCACCTCGTCCCCCTGGCGATGCTCGAGGCCTACGAAGACATCGGCCCGTTTCGCTTCGACACCGTCGCGGCAGCGCTCGCCCGTCTCGGCGAGGTGGCCGCGGCCACGGAGCCCGGGGCGTGGGTGGTGGGTCGGCAATTCGACCCCTCGCTGCAGACCGGGCCCGACGAGTTGACCCGCGACCGACTCGACCGGGTCTCCGATCGCCACCCCGTTTTCGTCTACAACGCTTCGCTGCACATCGCCTACTGCAACTCGCGCGCACTCGAGTTGGCGGGCATCGATGCGCGTACCGTGGTGCCGGCGGGCTCGGAGTTGGGCTGGGACGAGCGCGGCGAGCCCAATGGGGTACTCAAGGGCGGTCCCGCGATGGCGATGGTCGTGCGCCACAATCCCGGCCTGCGTCGGCGTGATTTCGCCGAGGCGTGCCTGCGCGTCTTCGCCGCCGCCAATGCGGTTGGTCTCACGACCCTCTGCGACCAGGCGACGGGCATGTTCCAGGGCCCGAAGGAGATCGAGCTCTATCGGGGACTGCGCGCCAGCAGTCGCATGACGGCGCGTCTGCGCTTCTCCGTTTCGCAGGCCGTGGCCGACCGGATCGACCAGATGGATGTCGCGTGGGGCCGGGGCGATGCGTGGGTGCGCGCGACGGGCTGGAAGATCGTGAGCGACGGCTCGAATCAGGGCCGCACCGGCCTCCAGCGTGAGCCCTTCGTCGGCACCACCCAGCGCGGCATCGCCTACATCGAGGAATCGGCGCTGCGCGAAGCGGTCGAAACCCGCCTGCGCGAGGGCTGGGCCGTTTGTGTGCACGCCAATGGCGATGCGGCCATCGATCGGACCCTGGACGCCTTCGAGCGCGCGCGCGATCTCGGCCTCGATCCCGGCGGACGCCGTTGTCGGATCGAGCACTGCAGCATCCTGCACGACGAGCAGATCGAGCGCATGGCGGAACTCGGCATCTCGCCGAGCTTCCTGATCGGCCACGTCCACTATTGGGGCCGGGCCTTCGTCGACGACATCTTCGGCCCGGAGAAGGCGGCCAAGCTGGACCGGACCGGTGCCTGCGAGGCGCGCGGCATCCGCTGGACCCTGCACTCCGACGACCCGGTGACACCGATGGGGCCCTTGCGATGTATCGAGAACGCGGTGACGCGCACGATGTGGCGCGGCGGCGAGCGTTTGTCGGCCTACGAGTGCGTCCCGGTCGAGGCGGCTTTGCGCGCGATGACGATCGATGCGGCCTGGCAATGTCACTCGGACCACGAGGTGGGCAGCCTCGAGGTCGGGAAGCTCGCGGACTTCGTGGTCCTCGACCGCGACCCGCGCGAGGCGCTCCCCGATCAACTCGGCCGCATCGAGGTGCGCGAGACCTGGGTGGGAGGCGAACAGGTGTACCCGGTCGCACCGGATGCACCCGACGCGCCCGGCCCGGTGCGGCGTGCTTGACACCTCCACGCCAAGATCCCAGTCTTCCCGCGTGCATCCCGACGCCGCCCACATCCCCGCCGCCCGCGCCGGCAGCTATCCGCCCCGACCCGGCAACCGGATCCGCCCGCTGGTCGACGGTCTCGAGGCATTTTCCCGCATCGCCGAGGCGGTCGAACGCGCGGCACACAGCGTCTGGGTGACCCTGGCCTTCCATGAGGAGGAGTTCCGCTTTCCGGGGGGCCGCGGCTCCCTGATCGACCTCCTCGACCACGCGGCGCAACGCGGTGTCGACGTACGCGGTCTCTTCTGGCACGAAGACCGCCTGGCCGACCTGGTGTCGGACTCGCAGATCTACGGTGCGACCGACGAGCATCACGCACAATTGCGCGCGCGCAACTTCGCGGGCTGCATCCGCTGGGATCACCTTCCCGATTTCTGTCATCACCAGAAGAGCTGGCTCATCGACGCGGGCCAACCTGGCGAGGTCGCGTTCGTCGGCGGCATCAACCTCGACCGCGGATCGCTCGCGGCCCGCGGCCATCCGCCCCGCGAGCGGGAATCCGGCGTCGACGATCTCTACGCGGACATCCACGACGTCTATGCCGCCATTGAAGGCCCGGCCGCGACCGACGTGGCGCACAACTTCGTGCAGCGCTGGAACGAGGCCAGCGAGCGTCACCGCCCCGGAGGGGCATTTCCCGGCGGCGACGCGGGGGGAGATCTCGAGCCGCCGACCCGGCTCTCGCCCGAAGCCGGCACCACCACGGTCCAGATCAGCCGCACCATCATGCCCGGCCTCTACGCCGACGAGCGCCCGTCCCCGGGGGCGGCGGCCTATCCGATCGCCACGGGGGAAGCGAGCGTTCGCGAGCAGGTCCTCGCCGCGATCGAGCACGCCCGGCGGACGATCTACATCGAAAATCAGATCTTCCTCTCCCGCTCTCTTCTGCGCGCGGTGAACCGCGCTCTCCAGCGTGGCGTGCGCGTCGTCGCCGTGGTGCCGCGTCGACCCATGCGCGAGCTCGTCGAGTTCGCGCGTCGGGAGCCGGCAGCGGCGGCGCCCATCCTCGATCAACTCGATGCGTGCGGCGCGCACGAGAATTTCACGCTCGCGGGACTGGCCGCTGCGGGCAGCGATGGGCAGCCGAACGACGTCTACGTTCACGCGAAGATCATGCTGGTCGACGATGCGTGGGCGACGATCGGGTCGACGAATTTCATGGGCCGTTCCTTCCTGCGGGAAACCGAGATGAACGCCTCGATGTGGTGCCCCCAGACCGTCCGGTCCTTGCGAGAAGATCTCTTCGACGAGCACCTCGCGGGCGCCACGCGGGGGCTCGGGGAGCTGGCCGCCTTCGATCGCTTCGGAGCGATCGCAACCGAGAATGCGGCACGACGGGCTGCCGGCGAGGCCCAGCGCGGGCTGGCCCACCGCCTGCGGACCCGGACCTACTGTCGTTGAGGGCGGGCGACGGCGTCGCTCCCGTCGTGGTGCTCGGCGGGGGTGACGGTTTCCCGGACTCCGTAGGACAGAGGCGGTACTCCGGCTTCAGTCCCCGGAGGGGTCGCGGCCGGATGCGCGCCGGAGTGCGATCAGTTCCGCGCGGGTGTACCGGGGCAGGTCGTCGCGCGAAGGGTCCCAGGCCGGAGCGGACTCGACGAAGATGTGCTTGTCGATGCCGCTCGCGGGCTCGTCATCGAGAAGACCCGCGGGAACTTCCACGTCCGCGAAGTCGTCCGACGCAAGTGGCACCGGGGATCCGCAGCGGCGGCAGAAGGCACTGGTGTAGGCCGGGGGACCGTGCAGCAGCGGCGCCTGGTAGGTGGCGACGAGGGGGGCTCCGTCGGTCAAGCGGAAGCGTTCGCGTGGCACGGCGACCGCGGGGTATCCGGCGGCGCCGGTGACTTTGCGACAGCGCCGGCAGTGACAGAGCTCGAAGGTCCCCAGGGGACCGTCGAGCTCGAAGCGCACGCCCCCGCAGAGGCAGCTTCCCGCGATCGTCATGGCCGGCCGGTCCGGATGGGTCGCGCTGCCCGGGTCAGCCGCCGCAGTTCTTCCTGCACTCCTCGCTGCCCTTCACGGCGCCGCAGTGGGAGCATTTCTCAGCCTTCGCGCAGGCTTCGGCACATGCGGCGCTCCCCTTCTCGTGGCCGCATTTCGAGCAGAGGTTCTCCGCGCTCTCGGCGGCGTGGGCTTCGTCGCCGACTCCGCAGCTGCCGCAGTGGGCGTAGCTGGTTCCGACGAGAGCGAGGAGTCCAAACGCGATGGCGCAAATCAAGGTCTTCATGGGTTCCATCTTGATCATCTGGGCGGTTTCATCAAGCCGCCTGCCGGTTCGGTGGCCTCGCCGCGGGACGCAGGGCCCGGAGATGCTCACGACGGCGGACCGAAGCCCCGAGATGCTCGCGGCGGTCCCCCGACCTCCGCGCGACGGCCGGCGTCGGTTGGAGCGCCGTGATCGGCGGCGGGAGCGGCCCGGGCGAGGCTTCGGTAGGCGGTGCCGATCTCGCCGAAGAGGGCGCGCAGGCGATCGATCCGATTGGTGGCCGAGACGAGGACGGCCCTCGTCGAGCGCGCGAGGCTTCGCTCGCCGGTCAGATAGGTGGCTCGTACTTCGGCCAGGCGTCGTCCGGACGTCATGCTCTCCAGCAGTTGCATGTCGGTTTCGCTGTAGCTCGCGGCGAGGTCGGAAAGGGTCAGCAGGACGGCGTCCAGGCCCTCGACGGCCATCGTCGTCAGACTTCGGGTCTCCTCATCCTCGGCCAGAACGAGAAGCTCGCGCGCCAGCGCTTCCAGTTCGGTGTTTACGCGCACCAGGTGGGTGTGGTTCTGGAGAAGCGTGCTGACGGTCTCGTAGTGCTCTTGTGAGAGGTTCCGACCCGCCAGGAGAGATGCGATCGCGTCGGCGATGAGTTCGCTCAGGATCCCGAAGGATTCGTGCAGCGCCTTCATTTCCATCACGTCCCGCCGTTCGCGCATCCGGCCGAAGGAATGGGAGATGATTTCGAGGAGGCGGCGCTGTTCGAGTCCGATCATTCCGATCGCCTCATCGGTGCTCACTCCATCCAGGTCCTTCATGAATCGGAGAGCCGCTGTTTCCTCGGCCAGGAGGCGGGAGCGGCGGATCTGGCCGACGATCAACTCGGCGGTATGTGCGGTTCCGTCGACGACGTTTCTGTGTTCGAAGCCCTCGAGTTCATCGCGTTCTGTGGCCGACGCCACTCGTGCGATCACGCTCGTCTCCGGAGCGACCAGCGCAATGGCGGCACTGGCGCGCTTGACGTCGTCGATGTCATCGAGGGCGATGATCGTGCTCATCGATCGTCGGACTTCCACCTGCTGAAGGAGGACCGGGTCCCCCGGGTCTCCGAAGACGGCCATGCAGTCCATCTCGCGAGCCTTCGCGTACTCATCCGTTCCGTCCGTGACCACGACGTGTTCGATTCCGGCCTCGCGAAGGGAGCGGGAGAGGAGCTGTCCGAGAGTGCCGAAGCCGAGCAGAACGACATGGCCGCCGAAGAGGCTCGCGGAGGCGAATGGGGTCGAGGACGCGTGCCCTCGCTGCACGATGCGGACGATGTTGTCCGCCTGGTTC
The DNA here is from genome assembly GCA_029976905.1 of bacterium. GTDB lineage: Bacteria > Desulfobacterota > Binatia > UBA12015 > UBA12015 > VGTG01. The sequence goes on from JAPOLW010000067.1 coordinate 6,601, forward strand.
AGCAGAATTGGAGCGAGGACCATGGAGGTGGCGACCGTGACCATGAGAATCTGCACCTCCGCGGGCGGGAGGAGGCCGTTGGCGAGGACCAGGGAGAGGACGACGAGGGAGAATTCGCCGAGCTGCGCCAGGCTGAGCGCCGTCTTCAGGGAGGTCGTCCCGGAGCAGAAGGGCAGCAGGACGGCGAAGAGCACCGCGGCCTTGATCGACATCAGGACGACCGTCAGGGCAGCAATCGTCCCGAGGTTTCGCAGGACGATGGGAACGTCGATCTGGAGGCCGATCGAAACGAAGAAGACCCCCAGGAGGAGATCCCGGAAGGGAATGAGATCGGCCTCGATCCGATACCGGTAGATCGTGTCGGCGATCATCATGCCGGTCAGGAAGGCGCCCAGAGAGTAGGAGAATCCGAAGTCGTGCGCGAGTTCGGAGGCGCCGACGACGATCAGGAGGATGAAGCCGACGTAGATTTCTCGCGAGTTGGTCTCGGAGACCACCCGGAGCAGGGTGCCGATGAGAAAACGACCCCCGAAGTAGAGCAGGGCAATGACGGCCGCGGCGTTCAGGCTGGTCTGGACGAGGAGCTGTAGGAGACTCCGGTCCCGGGACGTAAAGAGGGTGACCATCAGCAAAATCGGAATGACGGCGAGATCCTGGAAGATGAGGATGCCGATCGCGTTGCGTCCGGCCTCCGATCTCGCCTGTCCCGATTCCGTGAGGACCTTGAGAACGATCGCGGTCGAAGAAAGTGCGAGGGCCGCACCGACGAGGATCGCGGTGCGATCGGCCATTCCGAAGAGTGCGTAGGCGAGCCCCGCGATCGCGGCGGCGGTGAAGAAAACCTGCGTGGTGCCGAAGAGGAAGACCTCGCGGCGCATCGTTCTCAGGCGCGTGAACGAGAACTCGAGGCCGATCGAGAACATCAGGAAGACGACCCCGAATTCGGCGACGTGTTGCAGATCCTCGTCTCCCTCGAGGTCCAGAAAAGCGCCCAGGAGAGTGCCGGTGGCGATGTAGCCAAGCACTGTCGGCAGGGCGAGGCGCCGTAGAAGCACGTTGAGAACCGTGGCGATGGCGATCGCCGCGATCAGAATCGGGATCGTACTATCCATCGCCCGGTCGTCCGCAGGCTACGGGTCGGACGCTGCGAAGGCCAACGGTCGGGCGGGGTCGTCTTGCTGCGGAGCTGGGGTGCACCGTCTTGCCGCCGATCGGGCCATCGATGGCGCCGTCCGCTCCGGGTTTCTCGGGTAGATCAGGAGCTGGGAGCGGGTTGCCACTGGATGGTGACGCGACGTTTTCCCCACGCCTTCGCAGCGGCGACGTCTTCTCCCATGTAGATGTCGATCCGCTCGGTCCAGCGCCCGCCGAGCTTGTCGAGAACGGTGTAGCGACCCGGGAGTCCGTCGATCTCGACCTCGACTCCCCGCGAAAGACCGTGCTCGATCAGATCTCGTGAGACGGCGATCGCCATCATGCCCGGCCGCAGGCGGTCGCCCCAGGCCGCGAGGGTGGGGTCGTTGGCCGTCTGGCTGGCGGTGGAGTTGTAGGCAGTCGAGACGACCTCGAGCTCGCGCATGGCGTAGGATTCATTCGCACACGCGGCCAGGCCGCCCGCGCTCACGAGAAGGAAGAGGACCGCTCGCCGCGTTTGGGAAACGCAGATCATGGCTTCTGCTTCCCTGACGCAGCTCGGTGCCGCAAGTCCCGCGCCCCAGGGCCGGGCGGGGCTCGGCTGGGCGGAGGGGGCACAGCGGTGGGAATGGCATCGGAAAATCGTCGAGACCTGTCTCGGCGGGCTTGCTCGTCAACCCGCAACCGGGCGCTTGAGGATCATCGCGGTCGCGCGGACCGTGAAGACGTCTTCGCCGCGGTGGTTGCGGAGCACGGTGCGAGAGGTGACGATGCCGCGATCGGGACTCGCGCTTCTCGAGGCAGGTGCTGAAGGCGCGGATCCGGTCGCCCGGGCGCACAGGGCGCAGCATGCGGATCTCGTCGAAGCCGAGACCGGCGATGGCCGCCGTCTTCACCGGATTGCGCGAAGTGAGGTAGGTGAAGATGGCGAAGGTGTGGGCGGAGCAGGTGATCAGGCCGCCGTATTCCCGGGTCTGGGGTGCGTTCTCGTCGAGATGAAAGGGCTGCGGATCCCAGCGCGCCGACATCTGCTTGAGTTCCTCGACGGTGACCTCGTACTCGATTGCAGAGCCCTGCTCCTCACCGATGGTGGCGTCCTCGAAGTAGCGCATCGCCCCGGACGTTCTAAAGCAGCTCCCGGTCTTTCGCAGCAAGCGCGCGCGGTTGGCCCTCAGGCCCGTGCGAGGAAGAAGAGGCGCCGGAAGGGGAAGAGGACGCAGCCGTTCGCTTGCCTCGGGAAGGCCTCGCGGTAGCCCTCGAGGACGCGCTGCTCGAAGGCGGGAACCTCTTCTTCGGACAATCGCTCGAGATAGGGCCTCATACCCGAGCCACGATGAAACGTCAGGATGTCCTGGTGGTCCTCGAGTTCGTGGTGGTACTCGGTCTTCCAGATCTCGATCTCTTCACTCGAGCCGCGCAGGACGTCGTAGTAGAAGGACAAGCTGTTGCGGGTGAGGGACCGGCGCGGTTCGTCCATGCGAGACGACCAGCGCGGGTCGTGCGAGACGTCGAGGAGCACGCGATAGAGGGCCGATTCGTAGTGGTCGGGCAGTTGGACGGCGAGAATCCCCCGGGGCCGCACGAGCGTGAAGAGGCGGGGGAGCAGGGTGGCATGATCGGGGATCCACTGCAGCGCGGCATTCGAAAAGACGAGGTCGAACCTCCTCTGCGGTTGCCAGGTGGCGATGTCGGCCTTCAGCCATCGGGTTTGACCGTCCGTCCCGCGGGCCTCTGTCAGCATGGCCTCGGAGGAATCGACGCCGACGATCGATGCGTCCGGCCAGCGCCCGCGTAATACCGAGGTGCTGTTCCCGCCCCCACAGCCCAGATCGACGATGTCGGCCGGTGCCGGCAGGTCGATTCGCGCGACCAGGTCGTGGGCGGGCTGGGTGCGCTGGGCCCGGAAGCGGTAGTAGAGGTCGTTGTCCCATTGGGGCATGCCCCGATACGTATGGTGCCTCCTCCAAAGCCACAACCGGGCCGCCGGGGAGGCGTGCCCGGTCGTGTCGGGCGGTGCGCGGACCGGCGCGGCGTTGCCTTTCGTGTGGGAAACGTGTTTTCGTCGGCGTATGTGCCAGGCGCATGAGGAAAGATGGCAACGGTGTCCGGACCGCCGCGTCGCGACCCGTGATCGGTCAAGAGGAACCGTCCGGCGGGATTCCGGAGGCGACTCCCTTCCCCTCTACGTCGTTCTGGCACTCGCAGTCGCCGCGGTGCTTGCGGCCGCGTCGCCCGCCGCCGCGCAGATCTCGGCGGGAGGCCCGACCTGTGCGCTGACGGACGCGGGCGGCGCGCAGTGCTGGGGCTACAACTTCAATGGCCAGTTGGGCGACGGGACGACGCTCACCAGCGCGGTACCGGTCGACGTGGTCGGATTGACGACTGGCATGCAGGCGGTCTCGGTCGGAAGCCTCCATGCGTGCGCCCTCAGCGATACGGGTGGTGTGAAGTGTTGGGGTGCGAACTTTGCCGGCGCGCTCGGCGACGGCACGACGACGAGTCGGTCCGTGCCGGTGGACGTGGTGGGGCTCACCAGCGGCGTATAAGCGATCTCCGCGGGGGGTCTGCATACGTGTGCGCTCCTGGTGGGCGGGGGCGTGAAGTGCTGGGGCGATAATTTCTTCGGCCAACTCGGCAACGGCACGAACACCGAGAGCCTGGTGCCGTTGAACGTGGTGGGACTTGCCAGCGGGGTGCAGGAGATCTCGGCCGGAAGTTCCCACACGTGCGCGCTCCTGACGGGCGGGGGCGCGAAGTGTTGGGGTGCGAACGGCCGTGGTACCCTGGGGGATGGCACTCAAACGGAGCCGACGACGCCGGTGAACGTCGTTGGGCTCGGCAGCGGGGTGCAGGAGATCTCGGCCGGCGAGGGATTCACATGCGCGGCGATGGTCTCCGGTGGTGCGAAGTGTTGGGGGATCAATTTCTTCGGCCAGCTTGGCGACGGCTCGCTCGCCGACCGCACGACCCCGGTGGACGTCGTGGACGGCGGCGGGTTGCTTGCCGGGGTGCAGGGGATTTCCGCCGGAGACGAGTACACGTGCGCGCGTCTCGGCTCGGGTGGTGTGAAGTGCTGGGGAGACAATCGATGGGGCCAGCTCGGCAACGGCACGACGACCAACGAGCGGGTGCCCGTGGACGTCGTGGATGGCAGCGGTCTTCTCTCCGGCGTCGTGGGAATCTCGGCCGGAGACGATCACATCTGTGCGACCAAGGCCTTGGGGAGTGCCGTTTGCTGGGGCTACAACGTATTCGGTGAGCTCGGCGACGGCACCACGCTCGATCGCCCGACCCCGGCCGACGTCGTGGATGCAAGCGGACCTCTGGGGGACGTGCAGGCGATTTCCGCGTGGACGAAGCACTCGTGCGCCGTCTTGTCGTCGGGGGGGGTGCGTTGCTGGGGCGAGAACTCCTTTGGGCAGCTCGGCGACGGCACGACGACCAATCGTCTGGTTGCCGTCGACGTCGTGGACGGCGCTAGTCCCCTGACCGGGGCGCTGGCGGTTTCGGTGGGGGAGTCCCACTCCTGCGCTCTCTTGTCCACGGGCGGCGTGAAGTGCTGGGGAGCCAACTTCTCCGGCGAGCTCGGCAACGGCACGACGTCGACCAGCCCGGGCCCCGATCCCGTGAACGTCGTGGACGGCGGCGGTGTTCTGGGCGGCGTGCAGTCGATTTCGGCGCGCGGCAACCACACGTGCGCCCGGCTCTCCACCGGCGGCGTCAAGTGTTGGGGCGCGAATGGTTTTGGCCAGCTCGGCAACGGTACGACCACGAGGAGCTCGCTCGCCGTCGACGTCCTCGACGGAGCCGGGTTGCTCGGCGGGGTGCAGGAGATCTCGGTCGGCGCCTACCACTCTTGCGCTCGCCTCGGATCGGGCGGGGCGAAGTGTTGGGGGCTCAACGGCGCGGGCCAGCTCGGCGATGGTTCGACGACGCTGCGCACGAAACCCGTGTCGGTGAAGGACGGCGCCTCGGGCCTTCTGGGCGGCGTCCAGTCGATCACGGCCGGAGACGCCCATTCGTGTGCAGGGCTGACGACGGGGCGTGCGGTGTGTTGGGGGAGCAACTCCCTGGGCCAACTCGGCAACGGCGCCACGACTCCGAATCCGGTGGACGAGCCCGTCGAGGTCGTCACCGAGAGCGGTCCCCTGGCGGGCGTCGACGAGGTGTCGGCGGGCGGATTGCACACCTGCGCGCTGCGGAGCGGGGGAGGCGCGTGCTGGG
>JAPOLW010000680.1 GCA_029976905.1 bacterium
AAGGTCCCCCGCCGATAATCCCGCCAACAACTCTCCCAGGGGTAGTCGGCGACTCCGGCGTCTCCAAGCGCCGCATGGTACCCCCGCACGATCTCCTCCTCGATCGGCCGTCGATCCTCAGCGAGGAGTCCCGCCCCGAGAAAGTAGGCGACGTCGCTCAGCGGATTCCCCAGACCAACGCTCTGCCAATCGACCACCGAGATGCGGGGGGGCGTGATCGAAGAATCGATCAGGAGGTTGTCCAGACGATAGTCGATGTGGACCAGGGACCAGGCGTCTCCGAGAAGCTGGAAGGGAGGCCCCTTGGAGTCCGCAACCGCCTCGATGATCGCCGCCTCGTCCGTGGCGAGCCGAGCCCCATAGCGCTCCAGAAAGCCAGGAAGGTTCGTTCGGTAGAGGAGACGGCCCATCTCAATCGTTGCGTCCGACGGCTCTCCGATCCATTCCGCCGAGCGCAGGCTTTCGTCCCGCCAGCTGGGCGCGTGCAATCCCACCAACTCGAGAACGGCGGCGCGGGAGATTTCCGGCGAGCAACCGGCGAGCTGATCGCCCTGGACGGCGGGCGCCATGTCCTCGAGCAAGAGGACGAAGTCGGGGCCCTCCCCTTCAATGTCGGCGAAGTAGCAGCGCGGCGTCGAGATCGAGAGACGGGAGCGGAGCTCCCGGTAGAAGGAGACCTCCTTGATGTAGTTCCTGAGCAGAATGCCCGTTTGTCGACTCGTGGGATCATCGGAGGCAAACTTCCCCACGAGGGTGCGCGGCGTCGACGGGTCGGCTCCTTCCAGATCGAGAGTGTAGCGAATGCACATTCCGACCTGCCCGGTCCCGATACGCTCTCTCGCAAAGCCCCGGACCGTGACGGAGGAATGCCCCGCCTCGCGCAAGCGCTCGGTGAGCCAGATGGCATCGATCGTCTCGGGTGTCGGCAGACTCGACATCCCCCGCTCATAGCCCAAGTCGCCAGTCTCATTCCACGTCTGCGACCTCTTGCGGCCACGAAAATCGCAGACGCGCTTCCCCGTCCTAATCTGGCATGCTATGTGCCAATTTCGAACCGCACGACTTGCCGCAGAGGAGAGAACGATGATTCAGGTCGACCACGACGCAAACGTTCACCACATCCAGATGAGAAATGGCGAGAACAAGGTCAACCTCGCCTTTCTCGACGCCCTCAACGCGGCCCTCGACGAGGTCGAGGCTGCCGCGGAAGGCCCTGCGGCCGTCCTCCTCTCCGGCGAGGGGAAATTCTTCTCGAGCGGACTCGATCTCGAATTCCTCATGGGGGCCAGCGAGAACGACCGGGCTCGCTTCGGCCCACGGATGATGCGGACCATGCGAAGGCTCATCCTCTTCCCCACGCCGGTCGTGGCCGCTCTCAACGGTCATGCCTTTGCGGCCGGCGCGTTCATCGCGTTGGCCTGCGATTTCCGCGTGCAGCGGGAAGATCGCGGTTGGTTCTGCATCTCCGAGGTGGACGTCGGTGTTCCCATCGGCGAACCGATGATGGGGCTCCTGCGCGCGAAGGTACCGGCCGCCTCCGCTCGGGAAGCCGCGCTCACCGGCAAGCGCTATCCAGGCCCGGAGGCCCGGGCCGCCGGCTTCGTCGACGACGTCGCCTCCGAGGAGAAGCTCGTGCCCACCGCCCGGGCCCTCGCCGCAACCCTGGCCACCAAGGAGCGCGGCATTTTCCGTTCCATCAAGGCAGAGCTCTACCACGAGATCGCAGAGCGATTCCGCATCGCCGCCGGGGACTGATCACTCCTCGTCGAGCCGCGAGAAATCGGGGGCACGCTTTTCGCGGAACGCCGCGATCGCCTCGACGTTCTCGGGCGAACCCATGCGGCGGGCAAACGCCGCGGTCTCCCGCGCAATCGCGCCACGCAACGCTTCTTGTCGGGTCTCCAGAAGGAGGCGCTTGGTTTCCCGGACGGCCGCGGGTGGATGAGCGGCAATGCGCCCGGCAACCTCGAGCGCCGTGGGCAGCAACTGTTCGGGAGCCACGCATTCGTTGGCCAGTCCGAGCGAGACCGCTCGCTTCCCGTCGATGAAATCCGCGGCGAAGAGCACCTCGGCGGCGTTTCGGACGCCGAGGAGCGTGGGCAGCAGGAGAGAGGAGCCTGCCTCGGGGACCACCCCGAGGCGGACGAAGGGGGCGCGCAACTTCGCCCGTTCGGTCACGTAGACCAGATCGACGTGCAAGAGCACGGTGAGTCCGAAGCCAACCGCCACTCCGTCGACGGCAGCGATGATGGGTTTGTCGAACGATTCGACGAAATGATCCATCACGCCGAGAAAGGGGTGTGGCCCGCCTC
>JAPOLW010000681.1 GCA_029976905.1 bacterium
GCAGGAGGACCCGGTCCTCGCCCAGCGCGAGTTCGGGCGCGAAAGCGGATGGCAGCGGGCCGCACTTCTTGGAATGGGCGAGAACATTCAGATAGTCTCGTGGTTCGTAAAACGGAGTCCGGCTTCTCCGACCCGGGGTCGCTCCCGATGGGGTAATGAACCTTGTCAGGGAGGTCGATCCGCGCGTGCGAACCTCGCTGCCTACGAAGTGGCCGAGGGATTCTCGTGGTCGATCGATGCCGGGTCGAAGCGAGACGTCTGCCAGAAGCCGCCCCGGCGGATTCGGCGCGAAGCCTCGCGCAGGGAGGATGGAGAGATGAAGAGGATCGGTCGAGTCTTCGTGGCAGTTTCCAGCATGGTCGCGGTTGGTTGCGGTGATGGCCCCCAGGGTCCATCCAACCCACTGGGCGGGCCGCCGCCGCCCCCATCGGTATCGGTGTGCACGATCAGCCAGGACCAGGTCCTCGACCCCATCCTTCCGACCGAGGTACCCAACGGCCTCGACGCTTCGCTCTGCGACTTCAACGTGTTCGCGTGGGAGAGCTTCCTGTACCTGGTGGCTCCGTCGGAGACCGACCCGTCCCTGCGAAGGTTCGAAGTCGATGCCGACTATCCACAATTCGCGGGCAACGGGCAGGATAGCTGTGGTGAGGCGCCGCCCTCGCGCGTTCTCACCAGAGCGGTCGCGGCACCGGCTCCCGGGCCCGAGGCCGGTACCGACTCCGTGATCTACTCGGTGACCGGAGACCCGACCACCGACGCGAATCTGGTGGTCTACAACATCCGCTTCGGACGCGACCTCTGCTCCGATACGTCTGCGAACCTTCCGTCGGACCTGATCGAGATCAAGACCGCCTGGCGCATCCTCTCCGCCACAGACTACACCAGTCGCTACTTCACCCTGGAGACCCAATACGAGGACGCGTCGGTTCTTCTCGGGCTCATCGGGTTTCATCTCGTGCAGGCGACCCCTCTGCACCCCGAGATGATCTGGACCTCCTTCGAGCACGTGGACAACACCCCCGACTGCGAAGACGGAGCAGCCGCGCCCGCCGCCGGGTGGACGATGACCACGGCGACCTGTGCGAGCTGCCTGGCTGCACCCGAAGGATCGGACTGCAGTTCCGAGTGCACGACGACGAGTTCGACCTTCACGCCGACGACCAGTTCGCTCAACGAGGGCTGGGGGATCAAATCCCTGCCGGCCCCCCCTGCCTCCGCCCCGCCGACGAACGTCTGTCGGGTGTTCCCACAGGGCACGGCCGACGGAGATTACGAGGCCGATCAGAATCGCTTCAATATCCTATCCCTGAACGCCCAGATCGTTGGCCCCCGGGGCTACCTGACGGAGCTTCCCGCCGACGATCCCCAGTCCGTCTGGCAGTATTACGAGATGGTCGGCGGCATCTGGTTCGACGCCGACGGCTCGACTCCTCCCGCAGGGAGCAATCCCCAGTTGCAAAGAGGCTCCCTACAACTGGCAAACACGGTCATGGAGACGACCTTCCAGGGTGCCTTCAACCCCCAGACCGGCCCGACGGCCGACGGCTTGAACTGCTTCGTCTGTCACAACGCGAACAACTACGACCAGACCCGGACGAGCGACCTGAGTCACATTGCCCAATACGTGAACGGCGGATCGTAAATCGTCGAAAATCGTCGAGGGAAATCGAATGACCAGGAGCCTTACCGGAACCGTTAGCGACCGCACGGGGCGCCGCGGCCAGCCGCTGCGCTGCAGCCCGTGTGCGGCCGCTGCCGATGCCGCGATCCAGCAGGCGCGAATGCAAGCGGGCCGAAGCGGAACGTAGGCGCCCGGGTTTGGCCTGGAGCGGCAACGGCGCAGTGGCGGAGCCGAAAGGGCGGCCTGCGCCGCCCCCCCGGAGGATCAAAGGGTCAAGGGTCGAATCACCAAAGGATCAAGCTCACGAGCCGCCGCGTACGGCACGAACGTAGTTGACGAGGTTCTTGTTGACGTTGAAGACGTTGCCATTGTTGAAGTTCACGAACCACGCGAGGCTCGGGAAGTCCGCGGGGGTAGAGGACGACCAGTAGAACGACGGGACGGTCTCGCCCGGAATCGTCGTGCAGGGGCGCGCACTGCAGTCCGGATCTGCCGGTTCGATCAGCGTCTGCAACTCGTCGATCGTCGGTAGCCGCCAGTCGATATGCCCGGCAAAGCCCGGAGGCGTATTCAACTGCGCCAGAAATACCGTCGCCGCCGTGCCGTCGAAGTTCCAGGGATCGCCCGTGGACAAGGTGTAGAGGTTGTTCACGTCTTGCGGGTCGGGACAGGTGGCT
>JAPOLW010000682.1 GCA_029976905.1 bacterium
CCGGAAGCGGTCGTAGATGTCGCAGATCACCGCCCGAGGCGGCCCCGGAAGCGGTCGTAGATGTCGCAGATCACCGCTCTCTGCCGATCGCTCAGGTCACGCGCGCCGTGCGCCCGGGCCGTGCGTGCAATCCGCCCGACCCAGGCGCGCTCGCTGCGCGCCAGCAGATGGCGATTGCGAAGGAGGATGCGCATCTGCTCCATCGGAACCAGACGGCCGTCCGGAGGCGGTGCGGCGCGTCCCGGGCGACGCCCCGACACCGCACCCGGCACCGCCCTCGCAGCGCCTCCCCGGACGACCGACGCCCGCGCCGGCCCGGAGGGGCCTTGCGCGCGCGGCAAGCCAGTCGACACACGCCGACCCGGCACCCCGGGCCCGATGACTCTTCCCTCGGGGGGCGTCCCCACGCCCCGGCGACTCGCGTTCGCCGTTGCGGCTTCCGGACCGACCGCCGCCGTCTCCCGGTCGGTCGCCCGCATTCCCGCCTCGCCGGGATCGGCCGTTGCACCGACGGGACGCCGTGCGTCCCTCTCGACGGCGTGCTGGCGACGGGTCGTTGCACCGACGACCCGTCGCCCACGCTTGCCGCTCGATCCAGAGCCGACAAGCGTGGGCAGCCAGAGTTGCGCGCCGCTGCGCGCTACCGCCTCCGACCCCTCCCATCGCTCGACCCTTTGCACCATCGCACCGGCCTTTCTCCGCCCGTTGTGCCCGCAGGAAAAAGCAAACGATGTGCCGCCTGGTCGGAACCGATTTTACAGCGAAATCCCGGACCAGAGTGACGCCACTGCCACCCCGGTAGGCACTGGTGTCGCCTTTGGTTGACTCTTGCGCTGCGCGCCCCCGGCGCGGCGGAGCCAGCCGCCGTCCCCGCAACCGGGCCTACAGTTGACCCTCCGCCGCGGACCCCGGAGGATGCCGAGCACCCATGTCGTCTGCCGAAGCCTCTGCATCGCTGCGTGTTGCCCCCTTCGTGGACGCCCGGCGCCTACAACCCCGCTGGTTACGCGCGCTCAATCGGGCCGGCACGCTCCTGCCGGCCATGGCGACACCCGACGCCGATGCGTGGTGGGAAGCGGCACGGAGGAAAGTGCCGGACGGCGGCGAACCAACCCCCGCCGCCCGCGCCGCTCTCGCCGTCCTGACGCGTGCCCTGCGCGAGGAGATGCAACTCTCGTTCGTCGGACGACTCTCGGCGCGCGACGACACGGTACGCATGGCGGCCACGCATCTCAGGATCGAGGCGGCGCTGCGCCGGGACCCAACGATCGAGCACACCCAGCTGCCGACGCCCGTCTTCGTCGTCGGCTGGCCGCGGACCGGCACGACCGCGCTCCATCAACTCCTCGCCCGCGACCCCGACCACCGCACCCTTCCCTATTGGGAGAGCTTCGACCCGGTACCACCCGCGTCCGGCGCCGACCGTCGCATCGAAAAACTCGACCGCATGCTCGCCCAACTCCGACGCATGGCGCCGCATTACGACGCGATCCACCCCATGACGGCCGAGATGCCCGAAGAATGCGTCGCGCTGTTCATGAACGACTTCCGCACGTTGCAGTACGACATCCAATACCGCGTGCCGGGCTACGTCTCCTGGCTCCTCGACGAAGACGCCCACACGGCCTACCAGGGCTATCGCAGACAACTACGGCTCGCCCACCACCATCGCCCGGTCGGCCTCCGCATGATCCTCAAGGACCCCACCCACCTCGTACATCTCGAAACCGTGCTCGACGTCTTCCCCGACGCCCGACTGATCTTCACCCATCGCGACCCGGTCACCGCGATGAGCTCGCTTTGCAGTCTGCACGCCCATACGCGCGCCCTCTTCACCGACACCGTCGACCCCGTCGCCCTCGGCCGGGAAATTCTCGACGGCCACTGGCCCCGCGCCCTCGAGCGAGCCATGCGTCTGCGCGACGGCCTCGCCCCGGGAACCTATACCGACGTGCGACACCCCGACCTCGTGCGCGACCCGCTCGCGACGGTCGAGCGCATCTACGACGATCTCGGCCTGGAGTTCTCTCCCGCCGCGCAATCCGCCATCGCGTCGTATGCCCGCGAAGCCGCCCGGGGCCCACACCACGCGCACCTCCATACGCCCGAGACCTTCGGCCTCGACCCCGGAGCCCTGCGGGAGCGCTTCGCCTCCTATTGCGCGCGCTTCGACCTCTGAGCGTCCCATCGATCCCGGAAGAACCGACGGCGCGACCGCGTCGCGTGGCGACCACGCCCGGCCTCGATCGCGTTGCATTGCGACGGCGAGGGCGCGCTGCTTCGAGCGCGTTGCATTGCG
>JAPOLW010000683.1 GCA_029976905.1 bacterium
GACCGCCTCCTCCACCTTGGCGAGGATGGCGTCGGTATCGTGGTCGTAGGCGTCGTCTTCCCAGCGTTGGCGCTTGAATGCGCAGAACTGGCAATTCACGAAGCAGATGTTCGTGAAGTTGATGTTCCGGTTGACGACGTAGGTGACCTCGTCGCCGACGTCCTCTCGTCGCGCGTGGTCGGCGGCCGCGATCAGGGCCCGAAGATCGTCCCCCTCGAGGCGTAGCAGCTCGGGGACGGAAGCGGGCGCGACGTCCCGCCCATCGAGGGCGGCCTCGAGCACCTCACGAACCGCGGGCCGCGCCCCGTCGAGAGTGCGCTCCACCGGATCCCCGTCGGGAAGAAGTTGACGAATGTCGTCTGTGGTTGTGGTCATCAGGCGCTCTCCTTGGCCGGCAGCGACCCACCGTCCTCCTTCTCCCGTAGGATAGCCCACTCACGCGTGACGCGCTCGTGCAGAGATGGGTCGAGGAATTCCGGGCGGTCGAGGAACTCGGGATAGAGGGCGAGGCGCTCGCGTAGCTCGTATCCCGCCTGCGCACAGGCGCGCGCGAGGGCGCCGAGGTGTGGCCACGGTGCCTCCGGATTCACGTAGTCCGGGGTGAGTGGCGAGATGCCGCCAAAGTCGTTGATGCCGCTGTCGAGCAGATAGGCGATGCCATCGGGGGAAAGATTGGGCGGGACCTGGACGTTCATGTCCGGGCCCAGCACCAGGCGGGTCATGGCCACGGTGCGAGCGAGATCCACGGTGTCGGGTTCCTCACACGTCGCCATCGGGATCTCGGGCTTGGCGCGGAAATTCTGGACGATGACCTCCTGAATATGGCCGTGGCGCCGGTGCACGTCGGCAATGGCGAGCACCGTGTCGACACGCTCCTCGATGGTCTCGCCGATGCCGATCAGCAGACCCGTGGTGAACGGGATCCGCGCCCGGCCGGCGTCTTCGAGAACGGCCAGGCGCCGGGCCGGGTCCTTGTCTGGCGCGTAGTAATGCGCCTGGCCCTTGGCGCGAAGGCGTTCGCTGGTGGTTTCCAGCATGAGCCCCAGGCTCACGTTGACCGGGCGCAGAAGGGCGAGGTCCTCGGGACTCATCAAGCCGGGATTGGAATGGGGCAGAAGCCCCGCCTCGAGGGAGATGCGGCTCGCCCGCTCGACGTACTCGATCGTGTTCTTGTGGCCCTGCTTCTCGAGCCAGCGCCTGTATCCGGGGAAGGCGGCCTCGGGCTGGTCGCCCAGGCAGAGCAGGGCCTCCCGACAACCGAGACGGCGAGCCCGCGCCGACCATTCCGCGATTTCCGGCGGCGACATCGTCCAGGCGCCGTCCTCGCCCTCGTCGCGTCGGAAGGTGCAGTAGGCGCAGCGATCCCGGCAGAGATTCGTGACCGGGAGAAACGCCTTGCGGGAGTAGGTGACCAGTCGTCCCTTGCCCTGGTCGCGTAGGGCGGCGGCGCGGGCCCGCAACGCATCGACCTCGCCCGCGCGAGCACGCAGGGCCGCAATGGCTTCGGCGCGATCGAGGGGGCGCCACCCTCCAGGCGTCTCGACGTCCATGTTCATTTCGTTCCGGGCCCCGGGCTGCACCGGCGACGCCTTCCGCGATTAAACGTGGCCAGACGAGCGAGTCAAGGCGGGCCTGCCGGTCAGCGATCTCCGATCCCGAGCTTGTCCATCCGGTATTTGAGAATCCGGCGGGTCGTTCCCAGCCGATCGGCGGCACGGGTCTGGTTGAAATCGACCTGTTCGAGGGCCTGGCGGATGATGTCGGATTCGAATTCGTCGACGGCCTGCGAGAGCGTCTTGTCGCCCACCAGGACGGCGCTGCGGGTATCCCGTGGCCCTCCGTCGGCGGCCTCCTGCATCACCGCCGGAAGCTCCTCGGGACCGACCGGGCCCGGGTGTGCGAGGACCAGGAGTCTCTCGACGAGGTTCTCGAGTTCACGCACGTTCCCGGGCCAGCGGTAGCCCAGGAGCAGATCCACCGTCGCTGGCTTGAAACTTCGCTCGGCAATGCCGAGTTCGGCTGCCTTGGCTTTTGCGAGGTGGCGGATGAGCAGGGGGAGGTCCTCGCGCCGGGCACGCAACGGTGGAAGGTGGAGCGAAACAACGTTCAGGCGGTAGTAGAGATCGGCGCGGAAGCTTCCGTCGCGGGAGCCCTCGGCGAGATCCCGGTTGGAGGCGGCCACGACGCGAACGTCGGTGGACATTGGGCGGCTCGCGCCGACGGGCAGGAATTCTCCGGTTTCGAGTACGCGCAGGAGTTTGGCCTGCACACCGGGGTGGAGTTCGCCGAT
>JAPOLW010000684.1 GCA_029976905.1 bacterium
GCGCGCGCGTCGTCCTCGGACCCGCCGGCGAGGCGCAACTTCAACTCCAGATAGACGATCTTCCCGATCGGCATGGTCTCGACATTGGAAAGTGGAAGAAGCCGGTAGTTAGCCGTGTCATACCCGACGTAGAGACCTTCCACGCCTCCCCCCGCGGGCCGCCACTTCACGTTCTTGGCGTTGAACCGCTCCCGTTCGCGAAGTTTCTCCATCCACTCGGCGGCGAATGCCTCGAATTTCGCCTGCACGGCGTCGGGGGACTCCGCGGCCACCGCGACCCCCCCACCGAGCCCTCCCCCTTCGGTGACCATCGCGATCGGCAAGAGTCCGGCGACGACCGCGGCCGCCACCACCCCCCTGACCCCATTCCCGATTCCCATGCGCTTCATGCCGGCTCCTCCCGTCGGGCGCCGCGCGGCGACCCGCCGCGTGTATACTCTGCCGTGACCGCCGATGCGACGCCCAGGGCCCGATCTGCCACGAGCGTGGCCCGATTGAGCCGTTCCTCCAGCACGCAGCGGGCCGCCTCGATCTCCTCGGCCCCGGCCTCCCGGGGGACGCGGATGGGCTCCTCGACGGCGTAGACCACGCGGGCCCCCGGCCAGGGAATGCAAAGCCAATCCCAACTGCGGCTCAATGTCTGGTGCGGCCGCGCCGCGTAGGCCACGGGATAGACCGGCAAGCCGGTCGCCCGGGCCAGTTGCAGGACGCCGCTCTTCGCCCGGCAGCGCGGACCTCGCGGGCCGTCGGGGACCACCACCAGATCGAGGCCACGCTCGGCCGCGCCGAGAAGCCCCTTCATTCCGCCGACCCATCCGCCCGAGGACGAGCCCTGGACGACCTCGATCCCCAGTCGTTCGACCGCCCGGGAGATCAGGGCGCCATCGCGGTGACGGCTGTTCATGATGCACGCCCCGCCCCCCTGATACCCGAAGGGCATCATCACCATGCGCCCGTGCCAGAACGCCAGGATGATCTGGTCGCGGGCAGCGAATCGCGCCTGGAGATCCTCGGCACCGAGGTAGCGGGAGCGAGTCGTGCCGCCGATCACGCGCAGGACGAGGTGGAGAAGAAAACCGCCCACCTCGACGACGAACCGCTCCCGTCGGGAGCCCCTGGGAATCAGGCGCACGAAGCCGCCTCGTCGGCCGAGGCCGCCGCGCCGGCGAGGGATTGCTGGTCGTAGAGCCGCCGATACGCGCCACCGGCCGACCAGAGCTCGTCGTGCGTGCCCTCCTCCACGATTCGTCCCTTGTCCAGAACGACGATCCGGTCGCAACGTCGGATCGTCGAGAAGCGGTGCGCGATCACCAGCGTCGTGCGTCCCTTCATGAGACGGTCGATCGCATCCTGGACCAGGCGTTCGGATTCCGAATCCAGCGCCGAGGTCGCCTCGTCGAGGACGAGGACCGGCGCGTTCTTCATGAGAGCCCGCGCGATGGCGAGGCGCTGCCGCTGCCCACCGGACAGGGTCACCCCCAACTCACCGACCTGCGTCTCGTACCCGTCGGGTAGATTCGAAATGAACTCGTGCGCATGCGCGGCACGAGCGGCGTCCTCGACGCCCGGCCCAGCCGCCTGCGCGCTTCCGTAGGCAATGTTCGCCCGGACGGTGTCGTTGAACAAAAAGGTGGACTGCGTGACGATCCCAATCTGTCCCCGCAGCGAGTCGAGCGTCGCGGTGCGCAGGTCGACGCCGTCGAAGGTCACACGCCCCTGGGTCGGGTCGTAGAAGCGCGGGATGAGGTCGGCCAGGGTCGACTTGCCGGCACCGCTCGCCCCCACGAGCGCCACGGCCTCGCCGCGCCGCAAGGTCAGATCGATCCCCTGCAGGGCCCACAGATCCTCGCGCTCGTCCGCGGTCGGAGCCGCCCCGGGCGCCGCGCCGCTGACGCTCCGGCGCGGATAGCGGAAGCCGACGCCTTCCAGCCGGATCGCATCCCGCAACGGAGCCAGAGCCGCCGCATCGGCCGCTTCCTCGATTTCATCCGGCTCGTCGAGGACGTCGAAGACACGGCTTGCCGACGCGAGTCCCCGCTGGATTTCGGCGTTCACCTTCGCCAGTCGCTTGAAGGGCTCGTAGACCAGCATCAAGGCCGCCATGAAGCCCAGGAAGGCGCCCTGCGTGCGGGCACCCGACAAGACGCTATACCCGCCGTACCAAATCACACCGGCCGCACCGAATGCTGCCAGCATCTCCATGATGGGTTGGATCAGTGCGCGTGCCCGCGTCGCCTTCATCGAGTGATGGAAGACCCGGGCACTTTCGTCGGCGAACCGCCGCTGCTCG
>JAPOLW010000685.1 GCA_029976905.1 bacterium
GCCCTCGCCCTTGATGAGGAGCTCGCCGAGAGAAAGAACACATTCGCTGTTGACTCCAGAGACATCAAGCTCCACTACTTCTACAACAAGGTGATGACCAACCCAACTCCAGAGAACCACGCCGCCCTCCAGGCCGAGATCCACGTCGTAGGCATCCTCAGCGTCCGGACGTAACGAGAACTGCGTGCCGCGGGCGATCATTTCCCGGACCCTCTCGGGCCCCTCACGCACGACGAGATCGACGACGTCCGGATGGCAGAGGCCGACCCCGGCGCGCTCGGTGTCGGCGGCGTGGGACGCAAAGGAGTCCTCGGGACTCCACACGCTCGCAACACCCCCCTGCGCGTATTGGCTCGACCCCTCGGGCAGGCGGTCCTTGGTGACCACGCATACGGTCCCGTGACGGGCCACTTCGAGGGCAAACGACAGGCCGGCGATGCCGCTGCCGATGACCAGGAAATCGAATTCACGGCGCACCAGCAGCCCCTCCGTCCGGGATCCTTGGCGTGTCCCGGGTCCTCTCCTCCGGCATCCGCACGATTGCCGTCGAGACTAGGGGGTCGCGCCGTGCTCCTCAAGCGGCCGACCAGGTGGGGGATTTGACAGAGCCCGATCGGCAGGCTCCTGTATAGGGGAGGAGGGGACGTGGGGATGCTCGGCGAACAGACGCAGCGGCCTGGCTCGGGTGGAGCGAAGTTTGGTGCCCTGCGGCGATCCGCATGGGTGCTCGTCTGCACGCTCCTGCTCGTCGGCCCGGTGGCGCGGCCGCAACCGGCGGCAGCGGAAGACGTCTACACCTACCGGAGCTCCAATGGCGTGCAGCACTTCACCAACGTGCCGACCGATCGCCGTTTCCAGACGTTTTCGCCACCCGCCCAGCGCGTCACCACCTTTTCCCTCAAGGGTCGGTCGGCCACGCGCCAGGCGGCGTGGGCGGACGCCACCGTCGGGCGGGAGTTGCGTGAGTTGATTTCCGAGACGGCGTCGCGGTTCGATCTCGAGCCGGCCCTGATGCACGCGGTGGTGCGCGCGGAATCGGGATTCGATCCCCGCGCGGTATCGTCCACCGGCGCGCGCGGTTTGATGCAGTTGATGCCCGAGACCGCCCGGGAGGTCGGGGTCCGCGATGTCTTCCATCCGCGGCAGAATCTCGAGGGCGGGGCCTCCTATCTGCGTGGCCTGATCGACCGGTTCTCGGGCGACGTTCATCTCGCTCTGGCGGCGTACAATGCTGGACCCGGGGCCGTGGAGGCACACGGCGGGATTCCGCCCTACGCCGAGACCGAGGAATATCTCCGTCGCGTCCTGCGCTTTCGCCGGGAATACCTCCGCGAGGCTCTGCGCGTGCAACGCAATCCGGGCCGGAAACCGGACCGGCATGTGCGGTTGCGGTGAGCACCGCGAGTCCGTCCCGCGCCTCGGGGCTCATCAATGCCCCGAACCTGGTCTCTCTGGGCCGGGTGGCGATCACGCCCGTGTTCGTCTGGCTCCTCACCGAGCCGGATCGCCTGGTCTCGGCCGTCGCGGCCGTCGCGTTCCTTTTCGCATGCCTCAGCGACTGGTTGGACGGCTACCTGGCTCGGCGTTCGGGGCAGGTGACGCGGCTGGGAAAATTCCTCGATCCCCTGGCGGACAAGGTCCTGGTCCTCGGCGTCCTGATCATGCTGTGCGCCCTCACCCGTGAGCCGCGGGTGCCCGCCTGGATCGTCGCCCTGATCGCGGCCCGCGAGATCGCGGTCACCGGCCTGCGGGCGATTGCCCGGGACGAAGGGGTCGTGCTGGGCGCGGAGACGCTGGGCAAGGCGAAAATGACCTTCGAGGCCCTCGCGTTGTTTCCCCTGATCGTCCACTACCGATACTGGCTGCTCGATTTCCACGCCGCCGGCATGGTCTTTCTCTGGGTGGCTCTCGCCCTGGCCCTCTGGTCGGGCGTGGACTATCACCTGCGCCTCGCCCGGGCCCTGCGCGCGCGGGACGAGGACGTCTTGCGCGCTTCGGGCGATGTGGGGTAAACCCTAGTCACGGGCACGTGAGTGATAGCTAGGTCCCGCGCAAGAGGGGGTCGCGAACCCCGCCAGGCCCGGAAGGGAGCAACGGTACCGAATTCTCCTCTGTGCCGCGGGGGTGCCTAGCTATCGCTGACGTGCTCGAAGGATCGAAGGCTGCTTCCGTGTCTGCCGCATCGGCGCAGGCGACGGACGGCGGCGCAGACTTCTACCAGGTCCTCGCGCGTCGCGCGCGACCGCAGACCTTCGCCGAAGTCGTCGGTCAGGAGCACGTCA
>JAPOLW010000686.1 GCA_029976905.1 bacterium
GAGGTCTTTCATGGCCAGAACGGCCATGACCTTGCGCACGAAGGGGGATGCGTTCGCACCGTAGAGCTTCATCATCAGCGGAATCTTCCTTTGTCTCTGGGAGAGGGTTTCCTACCAGGATCGCGTTTCGTCACACCCTCGCGCAACCCCTCTGCAGGCGCCTCGTTCGAGGAGGTTCGGTTCGGGTTCTTCTCTTCGAGGTGGTCTCGGGCGTTCTGGTGGGTCGAACGGCCCTCTGATATACCGCCCGCGTGGGCGAGGGGAGGGCGCCGGGACTGCATCGACTCTGGCGCCAGATCCGGGAGCAACGATCTCGCTATGGTTGGGGTCGGCTGTTCGCCCGCACGATCCACGGACTCCTTCATCGGTCGATTGGTCTGATGATCTACGAGGTCTGGGTCAACGAATCGGAGCGGATTCCGCAGGGTGCGCGAGAGTTCAGGACGACGCTCGACTTCCGACGTCTCACCCGGGCGGAACTGGAGAAGGCCTCCGATGATCCAGAGAACCAGCTGTCGCGCGCGGAGATCGACTCCGGCCTGGCAGAAGGCGGAGAATGTTGGGCCTTCGTCGACGGAGAGCGGATCGCGAATAGGCGCTGGTATGTCACGTCTCCCGTCGCGATCGACGAGGATTTGCGTCTCCACTTCGGAGCGGATTGGATCCTGGGGCGGCAGGAGTTCACCCATCCCGACTATCGCGGGCAGCGCCTTCTTCTCCTCGGTGGTGTGAAGGGAACGGATTTGCAAACGGCACGCGGGCGCAAGGGAATCTTCGGCCTGGTCTGGGTCGCCAATTGGGCGAGCCGGCGTGCGTCGGCCCGGGTCGGTTCGCGCTATCTGGGGCGACTCGTCCTCGTCGGCCGCGGGCGCTTTCTCCGCGCCTTCCTCTCCCGCGGTTGCCGGGAACTCGACCTGCGCACGGAGTGCACCACGGCTGGGCGTGGGCTGGTCCGCGTAGGCTAGATCAACCGTAGGTTCGAGCCTGGCCGATCCCCGAAGACGCACCGGTGAGGGCAGCTCGTCTTCCCACCCGGGGCATCCGTCAGGAGCGCGGGAACAGGGTCGTGGTGGGTGGGCCGGGAGCCCAACCGGCGCGCGGCCAGGGAGGGTCCCGCGCCAGCCGATCCTTCGGCCCCCGACCCAGCCCGGCTCAACGCGTTCCGGCGCGGACCAGGCGGCCGGGACGCGCCCCGGTGTCGGTGTCATCGATGCGGGTCCTCGTGCCGGCGACGAAGGTCCCGGCGTAACCGCTGGCCGGTTGCAGCACGCGGCTTCCTCCGGCGGGAAGGTCGCAGTGTACCTCCAGGCCGCCCAGGCGCAGATTCTCGAAGTCGATCAGGTTCAGGTCGGCTCGCTTGCCCACCTCGAGGCTACCGCGGTCGTGGAGGCCGTAGAGGTTGGCGTTGTTCAGGGTGTGCTTGTGGACGACGAACTCGAGAGGCAGTTTTTCGCCCCGCGAGCGATCACGCGCCCAATGGATCAGCGAGTAGGTCGGGACCACCGCGTCGAAGATGAGATTGACGTGCGCACCTGCGTCGGAAAGTCCGGCAACCGTATGGGGGTGGGTCAGCATGGTGTGGATGACGTCGTGGTTGCCGCTCAGGTAGTTCGAGCCGAGCACGATCGCGAACGTGCGCCCGCCGTCTTCGAGCAGGAAGTCGTAGACGTATTCTGCGATGTCCTTGCCGGCCGCTTGCGCTTGCACGAGGAACATCTTCTCCGGCGCGGGCTCGTAGTCGATGGGCAGGTTGATCGGGAAGAGGAAGGGGGCCACCGTGGAAAGGAGTTGGTGGACGTTCGCCATCGCGCCGGGGTCGTCTACGGGGACGTCTGCGTCGGCGAGGATCGCGGCCTTCACCTCGGGCTTGCGCATCTCGGCCACGCGTTGCTCCAGGGGAAGGTCGGCGAGTCCCATGTAGGTCTCGCGACGCTGGAACATGTGGTAGGCCTGTAGGCCGGTCACGAAGCCGATGGGTCGCGAGGCGACCTGGGGTCGCAGATTCGCCCCCTTGGCGTTCTCTTCGGTGACACCGTCGAGGAAGGCCCGCCAGGTGTCGGGGAAGTCGGGGATCTGGACCGTCGTGAAGGTGAGCGGGCGGCCGCAGTGGTGGCCGATCCGCTTGATCATCTCGAACTCCTCGAGCAGCGTGTAGCGCTCGCCCCCGAGTTGGCGCAGTTCACCGACGGTGCTGGCGGGAATCAATTCGAAGACGCCGGAACCGGCGCGCTTCATGCCGTCGGCCAAGGCGAGGAGTTCCTCCTC
>JAPOLW010000687.1 GCA_029976905.1 bacterium
GGGGGTGAAATATTTCGTTTCGCCGATACCACCGCCGACGGGGGTGACGTTTCGGAGAGGGTTCCCGGTCAACCGGTTTCCCCCAAACGACGAAAGCCCTCGCGCGGCAAGGGCTTTCGAAATGGGCCGCGGGAGGATCGAACTCCCGACCCGCTGATTAAGAGTCAGCTGCTCTACCAACTGAGCTAGCGGCCCACCGGGTAGGTACCGACCGACCCGGGAGCGCGCAAGCAGGACGACATCCCTAGGGTGAGTGACGGGACTTGAACCCGCGACCCCCGGAGCCACAATCCAGTGCTCTACCGACTGAGCTACACCCACCGCGAGACGGGCTTTCAATAGCGAGCCGTCGAGGCTCGTTCCAGTGCCCCGACGGCCGGTTCACGGCTTCGCGAACCGTGGCCCGGGCTCCGTTGGCGGCGGCCCCCGGGGCAGACGGCCTTCCGCGGCCCCGGCGAATCGCACATTGCCGAGGGCCCTCGAAGTGGCGATGATTGGAGGGAGACCGGCCCTGGCCCGACGAGTTCCCTGGGGCGCACGACCGCCTGCGGACCTCTCGGGGCGAGGCCGGAGATCGAGCAATGGCAAGAAAACGACGAGAACAGGTCGTCAGCAACGAGGAATTCGGCCGATACTTCACGGGAAGGGTCGAGTCGGCGCGACGTCTGGCCTGGCGACTTCTCGGAGGAGACGACGCAGCCGCCGACGACGCGATCCAGGACGCCTTCGTGCGCGCGTACCGGAGTCTGTCGGGCTTCCGGGGCGACACCACGCTCGACACGTGGTTCTACCGGATCCTCGTCCGCACGGTGCAAAACCGTCCGCGCGGGGGCTGGCGCCCCTGGCGGCATCGGGAGGCCAGCGGCCCCCTCGAGGGGCAGGCCCCCGAGGAAGCCTCCGCCGAGAGCCTTCTCGCGGGCCGCCTGCGATCGTCGATGGCAAGGCTCACCCGTCGCCAGCGCGAGGCCTTCGTACTGGTGCACCTCGAGGACTTCACGGTCCAGGAGGCCGCCCACCTGCTGGGAAGACCCGAGGGAGCGGTGGAGACACATCTGCAGCGTGCGGCTGGCAAGTTGCGCGCGGATCTCCACGACGTGGCACGACGGGACGACGAGGAGCGACCCAAACTCCACCGGGCCACGCCGGGACGACCTGCTTCCTGAGAGATGGCGCGGCGAGATGCGAGCGACACGATGAGCGACCCAAACTCCACCGGGCCCCTGCGGGACGACGCACTCTTCGAGACCTTGCGCGACGGGTATGCGCCCGCGCCGCTGCTACCGCTCGAGCGGGCCCGGCTGCGGATGCGCGTGCGCGCGAAGCTCGCGGACGAGGCGGGCCATCGCCGCCAGACGCGCCGCGGCGGCGGCGTCCTTCCGGCCGGATTGGCTCTGGCAGGCGCAATCGTGGTGATGGCGTTCGTTCTGCCCCCGCGTGGTGGTGTCGACCTCGGACTCGACCCTCTCACACCCGAGGAACTATCGGCGGCCGCACTCCTGCTCACCGACGAGGACGTCCTGCGAGGTCCCGGCCTCGACGGCGAACTGCTTCTACCGCCGGACTACCGAACCCTTGCCGAAATCCTCGACGAACGGGTGTAGGCCGTTCGAGGACCCGTGGGATCGAAGAGATTGATGAAGCAACGCCAACGGATCGCTGCGGGGCTGGGCACAGGGCTGGTCCTCCTCGCCCTGGCGAGCCCGATGCCCGCACCCGGCGAGGCGCTGCTCCCCTCCGACGTCGCCGCGGACGGCGACCCGTGGCGACCCGACATGATCGAAGCGCCGGGTGAGACGCTCGATGAACCGCAGGGGGAGACTCCGGCCGCGACGCCGACCGGCGACACGGAGGAAGAGCGTCTGGCCGCGGTGGCCGATGCGATCGATCTCGACGAATCGACCCGGGCGCGGATCCGTGCCCTGGCGAAGACGGCCTCCGATCGGAACACGCCGCGGCGAACGGCGGTCCGTCAGGCCCGGCTCACGTTGCGCTCCCTGCTCGAGCAACCGGTTCCGGACGAAGCCGCCGTCATGGCGCAGATCGACGCGCTGAGCGATCTGCAACGGGAGCTGTGGAGAACCCGCGTGCAGGCCCTGATCGAGATCCGGAGTCTGCTCACGCCCCGGCAACGCGACCAGCTCGCAGACCTACGCCGCCTCGAGGAGTCGCCGGCAACCGGCGCGTGCCGCGACGACGTGCGCAAGCTCTGCCCTGACGCCCTGACGATTCGCGCCTCCCTGCGGTGCTTGATCGATCGGCGGG
>JAPOLW010000688.1 GCA_029976905.1 bacterium
CATCGCCTGCTCCGGGGATTGCGATCTGCGGGCCTGTCGAAGCGAGCCGGAGGGCGCGTGTGGATACCTGTCCCGCGTGGATGCCCTTCCGGGAGCCCGGGTGGTCTCGATCAATCATGCCCTGCTCCTCTCCTGGCCACAGCGATACGGGAGCATCGAGCGTCTGGTAGTCGACGAGGCGCACGAACTCGTCGGCGAAGGAGACCGTGCGTTTGGAGAAACGGTGCAGTCCAGAGAACTGCGGGCCAGCCTCCAGCGCGCCGGTACGCGACCGACGCGTGACGTGCTCGAGGTCCTCGCCGTCCGCGTGGGACGCGATGATGTGATGCCACGGGTTCTCGAACTGGTGGACCGCGTCGGCCGCGGCGTCGATGCCCTCGGGGAATGCCTGCTCGCAGCCGTTCCGGACCAGGAGGCTCTGGTTCCCGAGGCTTCCCTGATCCCGGCGAAGACTCCGTGGAGCGATGCCTCGGTCGCGGCCCGGGCTCTGGTCGAGGACCTGGATCGTCTTGCGGACTGTATCGAGGAGGTCGCCCCGGGAGAGCCAGGGGATGCCGAAGAGGCGGGTGTTCCTCCGGATGCCGTGCAACGCGAAGGGGCCGCCCTCGGGCGGATGTTTCGTGCGGCGTCCCGGGGGGTCCTGGCCGATCTCTTCGCGCAGACCCGGGACGACCACGTGTACGCTGCGCGGGCGCAGCGTCGGCGAGACGGGGCGCACGAGTGGTCGGTCACGGTCACCCCACTGGATGCGGCGGAATTGATCCACGCGCGAGCACTCGAATCTCCCAAGACCGTGGTCGCGCTTTCTGCCACGCTCGGGGTGGGCGGAGATCCGACGCCGACGCTCGATAAGCTCGGCTGGCGGGCGCTGCCTCGTGCGCGCCGAATGGAATCCCGCGTGCTTCCGTCGCCCTTCGATTTTTCACGCCATGCCGTGCTTGGCCTGGTTCGCGGCCGCACCTACCGGGACGAGGGCTTCGCAGAGCAATGTGCCCTTGCGTGCGCCGCCACGGTCCGTCTTCTGGGCGGTCGGACGATGGCGCTCTTCACCAGCCGTCGGCGGCTCTACGATGTCGCGGAACTCCTGCGTCGTGACCTCGCGGGAGAGGACTTCGAGATCCTCGTGCAGCCTCCGAGCGGTGGAGCCGCCGACCTCGTGGAGCGGTTTACGGCGCATCCGAGGGCGGTTCTGCTCGGTACCCGTAGCCTCTGGCAGGGCGTCGACATCCCGGGCGACGCTCTCTCGTGCGTGCTCGTCGATAAGTTCCCGTTCCCGCAACCCAACGATCCGCTTCTGCTCGGGAGGCAGGCGCGCTTGCGGGAACTCGGCGAGGACGCGTTCCGTGCGCTTTCCCTCGAACCTGCAGTCATTCTCTTCAAGCAGATGTTCGGCCGACTGATTCGGAGCGAGAGCGATCGTGGCTTCGTCGTCGTCCTCGGGGCCGATCCGGATCGACCCTATGTCGGCGATTTCATCGCCTCCCTTCCGGGCCCCCCGAGGGTCCTCGTCGATTCGATGGCGCGCATCCTCGAGGAGATGGAGATCTTCTTCGAGGTCAGGCGCGACGCAGCCTCGTCGCGAGGCCGAGGTTGACGAGTTTCTTTCGAAGCGTGTTGCGATTGATGCCCAGGATTTGAGCCGCACGGACCTGGTTGCCTCCGGTGCGTTCGAGCGTGACTTCGAGCAGGGGCCGCTCGAATTCTTCGAGGAGGTTCGCGTACAGATCGACCGGATCGCGCTCGCCGAGGGCATCGAATTGTGCGCGGGTACGGATCCGCACCGTGTCCGCGAAGGAGTCGCCTCCGGCAACCGGCGCAACCCTCGACTCGGCAAGCGTGAAGTCGTCGCGAAGGAGAGTTTGTTCGGGGGCGACCACGGCGGCGCGAATCAGGGAGTTCTCGAGTTCCCGAACGTTCCCGGGCCAGGCATGCTCTACGAGAAGCGCCTCGGCATCGGGCGCGAGGCCGGTCTTGTCGGTCCCGAGATCCCGATTGATCTTGGCGATGAAGTACCGGATCAATTCGGGGATGTCGCCGGAGCGCTCGCGAAGGGGAGGGACATTGATCGGAACGACGTTGAGACGGAAGAAGAGATCTTCCCGAAAGCTGCCGTTGCGCACGGCCTCGCCGAGATCCTGATTGGTGGCAGCGACCACCCGCATGTCGGTTCGCTGCGTCTCCCGGCCCCCCACTCGCTGGAACTCGCGCTCCTGTAGTGCACGAAGGAGCTTGGATTGGAGTT
>JAPOLW010000689.1 GCA_029976905.1 bacterium
CTTCGCCGCGTTCGAGCGCAAAAGCTCGAGCTCGCCCGGCAGGTCCGTGAGCACGACGCGCGCCGCGCCCAGCCGCGCGGCCACGATGCCGGGCAGACCCGGGCCCGCGCCCAGCTCGACGACGGTCTTGCCGCGCATGTGGCCGCAGCGCTTCGGCCACACCTGGTCCTCGAGGAAGAGGCCAGCGGCACCGGCCTGCGCGTAGAGCTCGGCGGTCCGGATCGCATTGGGGACGCCGCCGTAGCCGGTATCGGCGTCGACCAGCACCGGCATCGAGACGAGTCGGCACAGGCGCCTTGCGGCCTCGGCCATTTCCACCTGGGTCAGGAGTCCGATGTCGGGCTCGCCGAGAAGCGCCGCCGCCACCGCGTACCCGCCCATGAACGTAAGCGGGAATCCGGCCTTCTCGGCCAGTCGCGCCGACACGCCGTCGTGCAGTCCGCCCATGACGATGGGTTCGTCGCGTTCGACCAATGCGCGGACCTGATCGGCGCGTGAGATGGGCTCGGGGGGCTTCTTCGGCATGGTGTCAGTCTGCCCGCTTCGCGCCGAGCTTCACGATGCGATCGAACTCGGCGCGGGTGAGCGGCATGACGCTCAAGCGGGATTGCTTGAGGAGCGCGATCTCGGAGAGGGAGGGGTCCTCCTTGATCTCCGCCAGGGTGACCGGCCGGGCCAGAGCCTTCCGGGCGGCCAGATCCACTACCACCCAGCGTTCGTCGTCGGTGGTTGGGTCCTGGTACGACTCGCGGACCACCTCGCAGATCCCGACCACCTCCGTCCCCACCACCGAGTGGTAGTAGAGCACCTGGTCGCCCTTCTTCATGGCCTTCAGGTTGTTCCGGGCCTGGTAGTTCCGGACGCCGTCCCAGTAGGTCTTCTCGTCCTTCACCAGCTGGGACCACGGGTACTTGGTCGGCTCCTGCTTCACGAGCCAGTACTGCCTGGGCATGGGGGGTGGATAGCCGAAATCGGGGGGGTGGGCGAGTGCGGGGCGGGTGCGCGCGGTGGGGGGACGAGTCCCGGGAGAGCCCGCTCGGCGCTTCACCGTCTGGACCATCCCAAGCGAGTCAGGTAGGGGTGCGCTCGTCATTCCAACGCAAGGAGCAAGTCTCATGGGTCGGGCAGGAACCATCCGGGCAATCGTCCTCGTCTTCTGCGTTTCGTGGAGTCTCGCGGCGATGGACGTCCGGGCAGAGGGACAGAGTCCCACCTTCACGTCGCAGGAGATCGACCAACTCGTCGCGCCGATCGCTCTTTATCCCGATGCGCTGGTCGCGCAGATCCTCATGGCATCGACCTATCCGCTCGAAATCGTGGAGGCGGCCCGTTGGTCGAAGGCACATCCGGGTCTCGAGGGGGATGCGCTCCAAAGCGCCCTCGAGAGCGAGAGCTGGGACGCGAGCGTCAAATCCCTCACGGCCTTCCCCGACGTGCTTGCGATGCTCAACGAGCACTTGAGCTCGACACAGCAACTCGGCGACGCTTTTCTTGCCAATCAATCCCGGGTGATGGACGCGATCCAGAAGCTCCGCGCGCAGGCCCGGCAGCAGGGGAACCTCGAATCCAACGAGCAGCAGAAGGTCGTGGTCGAGGATGCTCCGCCCGGGACCAGCGTCGACGTCTCGACGGGGGGCAGCGACCAGACCACGATCATCAAGATCGAACCCGCCAACCCGTCGGTGGTCTACGTGCCGATCTACAACCCCGCGATGGTGTACGGACCGTGGCCCTATCCGACCTATGCGCCGTATTACTGGTATCCGCCGGGTTACGTCGCGTCGCAGGCGATCGCCTTTGGCGCGGGCCTCGCGGTGGGTGCGGCGATGTGGGGCCATTGCTCGTGGGGCTGGGGGCACAGCAGCGTCAACATCAACGTCAACCGCTACAACAGTTTCAATCGCACCAACATCACCAACACGACCTGGAACCATGACGTCGATCACCGGCGCGGGGTCGGCTATCGCGACGAAGGCAGCCGGCAGAGATACGATCGCAACGCCGATCGCAACCAGCGGGCGCGCGACACGTTCCGCGGACGCACCGAGCAGGGGTGGAAGAATCGCTCCGCTGGCGAATGGCGCGACACCCGCGCGCAACTGGGCGGCAAGCAGGGCGACGGCATGTTCGGCCATGGTCGGCGCGACAACGCCTTTGACGGCCTCGGCGATGGCGCGGGCACGCGGCAGTGGAGTGACCGGGGTCATTCGAGTTTCCAGAGCGCGGAGAAGGCGTGGGGCC
>JAPOLW010000068.1 GCA_029976905.1 bacterium
CCTCCCTCTCCTTCTCCTCGTCGCGCGGCCCCGAATCCTTCATCATGCCGGCCATCATGGACTTGTAGCTCGCCTTCTTCTTCTTCTTTTTCTTCGTCTTCTTCTCCGGCGAGGGTGCCTCCGACCCGGAGCAGCCAGCCCCGAGCACCAGGAGGGCGACACCGATTGGTTTCCATCCAAGAAGTTTCATTCGTTCTCCTCGAGCTGGGCTACGGGCGGGTCCGGGGTGCCTCGATCCAGATGGGCGAGGACCAGACGCGCTCGCGGATCGTGGCAGGAACGCGTGGATCGGGGTCACGACCGAGACGCAGGGCATCGTATGTCGACCATCGACATGTCGGGTTCTGCAGGACGCGGACGTAGTAGAAGGCACCCTGGCCCGGATCGAATTCTGGGTCTTGCCAGGTCGTCGCGAGTTCCATGGCGCCGGTGTCGCCGGTGGGCTCGCAGGTCGCGAGGTCGACCGAGGCCCCGTTGTCGGGACAACGTCCGGTCGTCGGATCGACGACGAGACCATCCGCACAGGCGATGTCCACGACCTTCTCGTGTGTTTCTCCGTCGGCGTCGATCCATCCCTTGACCATCTGGACCCGCTGGAGAGGAGCACTCATCCAATCGGCGAGTGCTGACACGTAGAAGGTCGGACTGGTGACTTGCGTTCCGCTCGGACGCAGGACGCCCCCCATCGGCATGCCGCCGGCCGCCATGACGGCCACCGGGTCCGGCAGATCGGCGACGCCCTCGTCGAAGTCCCAGCCCGCGAAGAAGCGCAACGTAATGCGCGGCCCCGACGAGGCGTATACCTCGCGACGCTTCATGGCCGCGAAGATCGCATCGCGCGTATTCTCCTCGGCCCAGACGGCGGCGAGGCCACCCGAGGTATTGAACTTCAGTGACGACTGATGGGGTTTCTCGTCGGCATCCGGAGGTGGCGCGGCTTCAAGTCGACGGATGGCGGGGGAGGTCACCCGTCCGACGGCGCCGCGGAAGTCCCATTCTTCCACGTCGCCGGGATTGCCGTTGTGGGTATCGGTCGAGCCGATCATGCCGAAGGCGAGCGGGTTCACGCCCAGCGCCCGCTCGAGTTCGAGGCCGATCTTGAGACCCTGGCGCGCGAAGCCCGTCTCGAAGGCGCAGCCGGTCTCTTCGCCCGGTTCGCAGGGCTCGAAGACCTGGCTGAATGCACATTCTTCGTCGGTGGCGCCGACCCCGAGTGCGCACTCGGAGGCTCCCTTGATCTGATAGACCTCGGCAAGGGGCTCGCGCCGCTTGCGCAGTCGCCAGGTCTCGGCGTCGTAGGTGCCGCCGTCGTAGGTGTAGGGGCTGTAGGCGAGACCCCAGGATTTGTTCATGTTGTGCGGAATGGTGAGGAAGTCGCAATCCCCGGTGCACGTCTTCTCGAGTCCACGCCAGAGGTCGATCGCATTGTTGACGTCCAGGGAGGAGATCGCGTGCGCCGGAACTTCGGTGCCGTTGAAGAGGATGTTCCGGTGGTATTTGCCCGCATCCGGTAGCGTGGGCGAGTATTCGTAGGCAGCAAACGTGGTGAGGACGCCCGGCTCGTAGTGGGCGTCGGCAAGATCGACGTAGCGAGCCCAATCCGAGCGCGCGTCGCGCTCGCATCGCTCGGTACCCCCTTCGCCCCGGGCGCAGATCGGCCAGGCGCTCCGGTCCCGCGGGGGGCGCTTCTGGGGACGAACCACTCCGGGGGGGACCTCGGGGGCGGGTTCGGCGGCCTTCTTCCTCCTGCTCGCAACGGCCCGTAGGACCACGAAGGCCATCGGGTTGGCGTTCTCGAGGAGGTAGCAGTTGAGCGATTCGAACCAGGTGAGGTCGACTTCGTCGCAGCGGGTCCGCAATCCGAAGCCCTCGGCGTGGTCGGTGATCGCGACGAAGTCGAGTGGGCGGGAGAGCTGCATGGTCTCCCCGCCGGGTGTCTGGAGCGCCTCTCCCCGGGCGAAGCGATAGGCGTCCTCGACGGTAATCGAGGTCCCCATCAGCTTTGCATCGAAGCTTTCGTGGGTGTGGACGTGCGTGTCTCCCCAGTAGACGTTCTTCTGGGGATTGGGCGGTGGCACGACCTGTGCCTCGGGCTGCGGTGCACGCACCTTCGCGTCGTCCTGGAGTGCGTAGTCTGCGGCGACGTTGTCGGCGCCCACGCGTTGCATCCTCTTGTACAGGACTCTTCCGAACGTAAACCAACCCAGGAGGACACCGAGCGCGAGCACGCCGCTGGTTCCAAGCAGTATCTTCTTCAACATTTTCGTCGTCGATGGAGAGCCGTTGCCCTGCGGCGACGCAGGGCAACGGTCAGAACCGGTAGGAGAGTTCGGCCCCGAACGTGCGTGGCAGGATGAAGGGGCGGGTGATGACACCGACCGAGTTCGAGAGCGAAAAGACGCTGCTGCTTGGAAGTCGGGTATTGGTCAGGTTTTCACCCCAGAGGGCGACCTGGGCACGGTCGTCCAGGAAATCGTAGGAGAGCCGCGCACCGAGGTTGTTGCGGCCGGGCGCTGCTGCCTGTGGGACCTCGGGACCGAGCGTGTCGGTATAGCCCCGGTAGGCCCATTGCACCCGGGGGGTGAGCCATCCCTGCATCCAATCGCTTTGGCCCATCGCGAGGGGGAGGGAGTACTGCGCGGAAAGAAAGGTCTGGTAGCTCGGGATGCCCTCGATTTTCTGCCCCGACTTGTCGATCTCCCTGCCGGTCAGGTTACTCACGGCGTTCGGGAAGCTGTCGTAGCGCGCGTCGAGGAGTCCGACGTTGCCCGAGATCTGCAGGCCCTGGATGGGCCGGGCGATGAGCTCGATCTCGAGGCCTTTGGTCGTCGCTTTGGCGGCATTCTGGGTGAGGAAAACGACGTCCGCGATGTCCCCTTGCTCGTCGAAGACCGTCTCCGTCGCAAGGCGCTGGATGTCGTCGTAGGTGGCGTAGAAGAGAGCGATGTTCAGGACGACGCGGCGGTCGAAGGCAATCGACTTGAAGCCGAGCTCGAAGTTGTCGAGGGTCTCTGGCTGAAAGGGTGCGAGCTGTTCTCCGGAGACGTTCGGGTTGATGGTCGCGTTGAAGCCACCGCCCTTGAATCCCCGGGAATACGTGAAGTAGCTCATGAGGTGCTCGAGGCCCGCGCTGGCGGGCCAGTCTTCGGGCGTGAGGAGCGCCAGACTCGCCATCGGGGTCCATGCAGTGAACGTCTCGTCTCCCGTGCCCTGGAACGAGACGGTGGGCGGGTCGTCGATGAGGCGCGTATTGGTCTGGGAGGCCTGCTTGCGGTCCGAGGAATACCGTAGGCCTGCCGTGAGGCTGGCCCAGTCGGTCACGTCTACGGTGGCCTGGCCGAAGAAGGCCCACGTGAAGTTGTCGGTCGAGAGCTCGTTGCGGGTGCTGTTGGAGACGTTCGGGATGCCGACGTTGGTGACGGCTCTACGCTGGGCGTTCTCCCAAAACGAGAAGAAGCCGGCGACGAAATTGACGCGCCCATCCCAGGCGGCACCGCCCACTTGCACCTCTTGTTGGATCTGCTCGGAGTCGCCGGGTTGGCCGTCGGTCGGGGAGTCACCTCCGAGGTTCAGGAGCGAGACCATCTGGAAGGGCGTCGCGTCGAGGTCGAGCGAGCCCCGGTTCTTCTGTTGGCGCCAGGAGGTGATGGACTTGAGTACGAGGTCTTCGAGCCATCCGGCATCGCCCACGTCGTACTCGATGGTTCCCCACGTTCCGTAGTTCTCGGCGGACCCGATCCCGCTGATGTTCATCGGGTAGGAGTAGGGCCGCGACTGACGGCAGGCGTCGTAGAATCCCGGCTGGAATCTCCCCACGGTCGTTTCTCGTGTAATGACGCACTGACCGGTGGCTCCCTGCGTGTTCGATTTCCACCAGGTGCCGGTCACGTCGACCGTGAGACGCTCGGTCGGCAGAAACCGGATCGAGCCGAGGAACGTAAGGCCGTTCTGGGAGCCGAGATCGTCGCGGCCAAGGTACGGGTTCTCGGCGTAGCCGCCGCGATTCTGCGAGGCGAAGGCGAGGCGGGTGAAGAGCTTGTCCTCGAACCAGCCGATGCGCACCGGAATGTTGATCGTGCTGCGCGTGTTGACGATGCCCTGATTGCCTACGCGCACGAGCTGAAAGGCCTCGAGGTCCTCGTGCGGCTTGCGCGACGTCACGTTCACGGCTCCGCCGACCGAGTTCTTACCGAACAGGGTGCCCTGCGGTCCGCGCAGGACTTCGATGGCGGCGACGTCGAGCGTGTCGAAGATCGCGGCCTGCGCACGCGGAAGGAAGACGCCGTCGACGTACATGCCGACGCCCGGCTCGAAGGCGGGGCCACCCGCCGCCGTTCCGACGCCGCGGATCCGGATCTGCAGCGTATTCTGGCCGCCGGTGATCGTCATATTGGGGACGAGGTTCTGGATCTCATCGGTCCGGGTGACATTGGCTTCACGCAGAAGGGATTCGTCGAGGGCGGTCACCGAGACAGGCGTCTCCTCCAGGAGCTCCTCGCGCCTCCGCGCCGAGACGACGATCTCCTCGATTTGCCCCTGCGCCGGGCTCGACAGCCCGGAGCGACTTCCAGCCTCAGCCTGGGCCGCTTTGGCGTCTGCCTCGTCGGCCATGCCGCCCACGTCGGTCGGCGCCTCGATCGTCTCCAGATATTGCGAGGGAGCTTCGATCTGGGACGAGGCGGCCTGGGGCCCCGCGAGGAGCAGGGCGCTGGCGACCAGGGTGAACCCCGGGCCTTTTCCGCGCGAACGCAAACGCTCGATCATGGTCTTCCTCCCCCGCGGTTGATCATTTCGATAGCGCGGATTAGCATTACGCTAACCAAGAGCCAACCATCGCCCACGCGGTCTCGTCTCGCAATCGGGCCGGGGAACGGGGCACTCGGTGGCGGACATGCGAATGAGCCGGAACGAGACCAGAGGGCGGTCCACCGAGGTTGCTGCGGCCGCGCGCACCGCGCTTGCGGGGTGTTGCGTGGCCCCCACGCGATCCGTCCGGCGAGGGAGGGCGTCGGGTCCTGGCGGGCCCGGTCGTGTTTCCCGGTCGCTCGTCGTCGTAGCGCTGGGGGTCGTGTGTCTGGCAGCGATCGCGTGTCGTTCCCCGCGGCCGCAGCAAGAGGTGAAGCCGGCGGCGCTCGATGCGTACGGCAAGCCCCCACGCCTGCTGTCCGCCTTCTTCGGACTCGATGACGGACTTCCTTTCGGGGCGCACATGCTCTGCCTGGGGGCGGGCGGGAAGGACGGCATGCCGGTGGTCCTCTCTCACACGATCGATGAACAGACCCTCCAGGCAGAGGACTTTCGCGTCGTCACGCGGTCCGGAGTCGAACAGGCGCCGCTCTGTGTGACCCTCCGGCCGTCCGTCGATCAAGGGGAGCGCCGCACGGTACTCCTCATCGGCACGTTCGGCGATGCCGACGAGGACCCCCCGGTTCGGGTGGACGTCGTCGGGGATCTCCTCTCGGACGGCGCGACGGGCGGCCCGGTGGGTTTTCTGGGAACCACGGTCGACGTGACGCATCTGGAGGCGGGGCCCCACCTCGTGCTGGCCGAGGTGGTGCCCGCGGGAGAGTGGGCCCCGACGCGAGGCTCCTCTTGCCCTGCCGACACTCGTCAGGTGATCCGCGCCACCTGGGCGGGCGGGGTCCGTCCGCCCAATGGGGACGAGGCCGGGGACGCCGAGCGCGCCCTCTATCGCGTCACCGTGGAGCGTGCGGACGGTACGCGCGACGAGATCGCACCGGCCGCCCTCGCGGATCTCGGCGACAACGACAACAACCACTTCCTCTGTCTGGACACCGCCGATCCCGCGATCTCGGTGACCTTCCCCGCAGGACACCTGGTCGATCCCAATCGGGACCTCAACCCGGAGACGGGTATCGCCGTCGATCGCGCTTCCGGATCGTCCGGACGGGGATGACCGTCCAGGGAAAGGGCCGACGATGAAGTTGCGAGCCGCGAGAGGCACGATCCGGAAGGTGGTCGCGCCGCTGGCCATCGCGCTCGTGGGTTTCGCCGCGTTCAAGGTCTTCTTCGAGGAGGATCGGCCCCACAACCCGAGGATCTTCGGCCCGCCCGGCCCGACGCAATGGAAGCCGAGCGGCGCACGCGTGGCGGCGCCGCTCGAGTCCGACGTGATTCCGGAGCCGACGAGCTTCAGCGCCATCCATGTCGACGTGGTCAACTCGGATCACGTCTGGGTGGCCGCTGCGCCGATGTTCGAACTCGATTGGGTGGCCGAGCCCGCCTACTTCGTCGGGAATGGCCCGCTTTTCGACAACGAGGGCAACCTCTACTTCAGTCCGCGCTTCTACCACGGCGACCGGGTGGTGCTGGTCTCCCTCGACGCCGGGACTGGCGAACGACGATGGGCCATCCCCGCCGAGAGCGATCGGGAAACGAGCAGTCCGCCCTTCCTCCTCGACGACCCGGAAAATCCGGGAAGCCAGATCCTCTACATCGCGACCTATACCCGCGCGATGGCCCTTCGGCCGGACGGATCGATGGTGTGGAGTGTGCGCACCGGTCTGACCTTGCCTCCTGCCGAGCCCGGCAAGATTCCGGGGGCCGTTCTTCAGAGCTTCAATTATCACCCGGCGACGGACTCGCTCGTGACCGTCTCCCGTGCCGGGGAGCTCTTTGCCTTCCGCCGCCGAAGCGGCGAGCGCGTCGCGCGCCCGGGACAGCTTCCCGGGGCACCCGCGGTCAGTGGCTCGGGGGTGCGGATTCCCTGGTTCGTCGTGGACTGGGTGGACCCCTTGATGGACGCGGCCTTCGGGAAGACCGAAGGAGGGCTGAGCCTCTTCTCCTCGGCCATCAACTACATCTACGGGGGCGGCGGGGTGGTGACCAACTACTTCAGTATCGATCCCCACACGAGCCGCATCTACATCGCGGCCACCGCGGACGATGCCGAGGATGGCACCGAGGACGGAAGATCCGAGATCGGCGCGCTCTACGCCCTGGAGCTGGTCGAAGACGGGAGTGGTGGCCTCGAATTCCAGATCGCGGGCCGTGCGACGTTTGAGGGCGGAACCGGCTCGACCCCGGCGCTCCGGGCCGACGGTGGCCGTGTCTACGTGTCGGACAACCTCGGCCACGTGATCGCACTCGACCGCGATCTGAACGAACTCTGGCGCGTCGATGTAGGCGAGCCCCTGGTTGGCTCGATTTCGGTCTCTCCCGACAATGGGGAGCTCTACGCGGTCACCCGCAGCGACGTGCTCAAGCTCGTCGACGATGGCGATCGTGGCCGCCTGGTGTGGACGGCCCAGCTGACGGGATTCGATGGCTACGCCAACGTCGACAAGCAATCGAACGCGCTCACCGCGACCATTGCCGCCAATGGTGTCGTGATCGGCATTGGCGGCGGCAAGAGTTTGCTCGGCGCCAATCTGATGCTGCACGTGGGCATGGGCCTATTGGATCGTGAGACCGGAGAGTTGCGTTACTTCGCCGAAGGCCGGGAAGACTCGTTGGCGATGAGCACTGTGGCACGAGACGGCAGCCTCTACGTCGCCCACTCTCCCATCCGCCGGGCCGTCGGTAAGGCCCTGTATCCGGACCTGACGCCCGATCTCACGGGGGGCATTGCGCGGTACAAGCCCATCCGGCTCGATCTTCTGGCCCGCGATGCCATCTGTGCCGCCGCGACGCGTGGGGCCAATGCCGCAACCCTGAGCCCAGCGTCCGGGACGGCCGCGATCGACGCCGACCTACGACAGATGAAGGCCCTGATCGAACAAGCCGCCGGTGCCGTCACCCGAGCCGTCGGGGAGGGAGATCTCTCCGAGGAGGATGCGAGAGAATTACGTCCTTTGCTGGTGCAGAGCTCGCGCCAACTGACCCCGGCCGCGCTGGGCTCCGCCACAAAGAGGCTGGCCGAAGCCTGTTCTCTATCTACAGGCGCGAGCCACGAGGACCGACCGGCCCGGTGAGCGCTTCGGCGCCGCGCGGCCAGCCCCTCCATTTCGCAGAGACCCTTCGGTCCCCCTTGACTGCAGTCGGGTGCAGAGACCCTTCGGTCCCCCTTGACTGCAGTCGGGTGCAGAGACCCTTCGGTCCCCTTGACTGCAGTCGGGCGATGAAGGATCGGAAGGCAGAACCGAAAGGCGGCCCGAATGAAGAAACGAGCAATCAAGATCAGCAGGCGAGGCTCGATGCTCCTCGTGGGCCTATGTCTCCTCCATGGATGCGGTGGTCCGCTCGGACCCTTCCCGGGCGGCATGCTCGAGGGGACGCCGGCGCCGGTGGATCCGACCTGGAGCAGGATCGGGGACGCAAGAAACTGCGAGATCGAGACCAATCCAGCCGAACCCTATTCGGTCACGGTCGCGTGTACCGTGATCGATGGGCAGCTGTACGTGAACGCGGGTGGTACCGCGAAACCGTGGGCGAAGAACATCATCGCCGATCCCAACGTTCGGGTGCGGGTCGACGGTGAGATCTACGCTCTACGCGGCACCCGGGTGGAGGATCCGGCCGAGATTGCCCGGTTCGCCAGAGCCTGGACGAGCCAGAGCTTCTTTCGCCGGGATCCGACCGCCTACGACGAAGTCTGGGTCTTCCGACTCGTTCCGCGTACGGCCACCGGCGCGACCTGACGCGCGTCGAGAGCCTGCCGCGGCACCTCTTGCCGGCTGCTGACCGACGCGGGCGCCGGAGGGACCGCCGGGGCTGGTGGAACCACCGGTCGGGGTCGCATCCCCGCGGGCACCGGGAACGGGCCGATCGGTGAAGCGGGCTGACGTCATGGTTTCTTCCTCTCGGTGCGGCGTTCTGCCTCGAAGGGAGGGACACTTCCCCGGGCGTTCCGTCCAGAAGGATGTCTGCTGCGGCGTCTCGAAAAGCGCTTCCGGATGCCCCGGCGGAATCCCGACGGCCGTTCACCTCCTCGACGGATGCACGCTCTCGTCGTCGGACGTTGCTTGTCGGAGCGGCCGCCCTTCCCCTTGCGCTCCCTACGGCGAAATCCGGACCACCAGGAGGGTGAAGTCGTCGAAAGCCTCGGCGCCCGCCCGGTGCTCTCGCACGGCGGAGTAGATCCGGTCGGCGATTTCCCTCGCCGCTTCGCTCCGGGCCTCGCGCGCGACTTCGATGAGCCGCTCACGTCCGAACAATCCTCCCTGCGGGTTCTGCATGTCGGTCACGCCATCGCTGAAGAGCAGGAGGACGTCCCCTGGACGAAGCACGACCTCACGGTTTTCGAAGGAAGGGGGTGGGTCGTCCAACATGCCGAGAAAACGGCCGGAACCGCCGAGATCGACCGTGCTTCCGTCGGGCTGCACGAGCAGGGGCTCGTCGTGGCCGCAACGAACGTAACGCAGGGACTTCGCTTTTGGGTCGAGGACGCCGATCAGCGTGGTGACGAACATTTCGTAGCTGGAGGTCTCGAGCAGACCCTCGTGGACGGCTCGCGCAACGTCGGCCGGTTCTCTTCCGTGCCGTTGCTCGGCTCGGTAGAGCGTCTGGGCGACGGCCATGAAGAGAGCGGCCGGCGCACCCTTGTCCGACACGTCGGCGACGAGCAGTCCGACGCTACCGTCGGGGAGGACCCGGACGTCGTAGAAGTCTCCGCCGATCTGTTTTGCGGGCTCGAATCTGGTGGCAATCTCGATCCCCGGGATCTCGGGAAGGACCTCGGGGAGGAGGCTCCGCTGCGCGTCGGCGGCGATCTCGAGTTGCGCTTCGAGCGCGGCTCGGGCGATGCGATCGGCCTGAGCGCTCTCGAGGCGTCGATAGGCGTCCGCGAGAGCGGCGTTCCGTTGATTGAGTTG
Organism: bacterium; assembly: GCA_029976905.1. Taxonomy (GTDB): domain Bacteria; phylum Desulfobacterota; class Binatia; order UBA12015; family UBA12015; genus VGTG01. Next base: position 9,774 of record JAPOLW010000068.1, read on the forward strand.
CGCGATGGCCTTCTCATCCCCGGAGCGCATCATGTGGATCAGCGCCTCGAGGATTTCCTGCACCAACGCCTGGCCGGAGCGCAGGAGTTGGTCGAAGTCGCGCTTGTGTATCTCGAGGGTCTCGGTCCTCTCCGTCGTCATCACCGTCGCAGAGCGATTTGCCCCGGTGATCAGGGCCATTTCTCCAAACGACCCCCCGGGGCCGAGCGTGCCGACGATCAGATCCTCGGCGTCACCTGCCGTGCGGCGATGGATTTCGACCTGCCCCTCCGCGATGATGAAAAAGACTTCACCGGGCTCACCTTCGCGGCAGAGGAGCGCCTGGGCGGGATAGGATCGCCGGGTCGCCGCTTTCTCGAGGGCTGCGGTTTCGGCATCTCCTAGTTGCGGAAACGCCCTCTGGATGGCCTCTCGGCTCACGATGGTGGGACCATGACACGAAACCAGGATTCTGGGTAACGGGTGCGTCCGCCGGGCGTGGGTTGGCGTCGGGGCGGGGTGTCTCGGCCCTTTGAAGCAAGATCTCTCCCGCCCGGCGCTTTCTGGCGTCGCGGGCCACAATATGGTTCGGCAGACGCGTGTGTGGACGCGGTGCAGAGGTCCCGCTGTGACAGGAGGCGATGTCGTCTCCCGGTCTCCCCGGGAAAATCGCCTTCGTCCCACGGGGCAGATGGCCCGCCGGGCGAGGACGGTCACGCAGGCGGCATTTCCCTTCCTCGATCTGGACATCATTGCGGATGAGGGGGAGGGCCTGGAGTGGATTGGACCCTGCTTCGCGGAGGGCCGGAGGGAGAGGCTGTCGGTAGACGCGCAAGCGATCCTGGGGGCACTGACGAGGCGCCTTCGGAGGTCTCGAGGTCCCGGGAGGCAGCGAATCGGGGAGTATTTCCTCTGCGGCCGCCGAGGTCGTAGACTCAGGACGGGCCGACGGTGGATTCGAAGAGGAGTATGTCCAAATGGTTCTGACCTTTGCTGAAGAGATCTTGCTGCTCGCCCTCGATGACGAGAGCGGGCGCTTCGTTCGCATGGGGGCGCAGGGACTCGGGTATCCGCTGGCCGGCGCGGTCCTCATGGATCTTGCACTGCGCGGAAAGATCGACGCGGACCTCGAGAAGGTCGAGGTCATCGATGCCTCACCGACCGGGGAAAAGCTGCTCGACGGACCACTCGAGCGCATGGCCGGAGAATCGGAGAGTTTCAGCGCGCGAGAGTGGGTCGGTCGTCTTCTCCCGGAGGCCGACGCCGTGGAGGAGGGCGCTCTCTCGCGTCTGGTCGAGCGAGGAATCCTCCGTCTCGAAGAGAAGAAGATTCTTTGGGTGTTCAAGGAGCGTCGCTACCCGATGGTGGACGACACCGAGGAGAAGGAGGTCAAACGGCGGCTCGTCGACGTACTCCTCTCCGATGTAATTCCGTCGCCGCGCGACGTCGCCCTCATCGCCCTGGTCGACGCGTGCGATCTCCTGGGGACGATCCTGAGTGCCCGTGAGGTCGAACGGGTCGGGCCGCGGGTCGAGCAGATCCGTAAGCTCGACCTCATCGGTCAGGCGATGACCTCGGCGGTCTGGAATCTGCGTCTGGAGATCGCCCGGTCGATGGGCGGGGCTCCAGGGATCTCCTACTGACGGTCGTCGCCCGGTAGGCGGGGCGCCCCCGCCGAAATCACCTGGCCAACTCCGCAGGCCAAGACGGCCGCGCCTTTGGCTGCGTTCCCCGGGGCACTGCGCGCCCCTCTCGTCTTCGCTTCGACGAGGTCGGGGAGAGCGATCGACCCACCATCGGGACACGAGGACAATGGTGCGTCGTTCATTGGACCCGGTCCGCCGTCCCATCGGGCAAGAGTCGGAGCTTGCGCGGCGAGAGCGCGGCGATGCCGCGACGGCTGAGGAGGGTGCGCGCAGCTTCCAGGATCTGCTGCCGGCGCGCTTCGAGGTTGCGCTCCCGCAGGCCGGATGGGCCTGCGGTCACTGTTTGAAAATGGTACTCCTCCCCGAGCCCTCCGCCAACTGGATGCCAGAGCGTGGTTCGCGCGACGCGACCAACCAGGAGACTCGAAAAGGGACTGCAGAAGAACAGCGACACGTCGTCCTCGTTGGAAAAGGGACCTCGGGGCGCCGGATGCGCCGGTCATGCCGACGATTCCATCCGGGAACGCCTCGCTTGGCTGTGTG